>SPVA01000119.1 GCA_013530545.1 Acinetobacter lwoffii | reverse complement strand
TTTTAGAGATTTGTTTAAGATAAGATATAACTCATTGAGATGTGTCATAGTATTCGTCGTTAGAAAACAATTATTGTGACATTATTTCAATGAGTTATCTATTTTTGTCGTGTACAGAGATGGAAAGATTAACTTTCTATTTCTTCTTCGATTTCATCATCCGTAGTATCCATGCCCAGTTCTTTAAGCTTGCGCGTTAAAGTATTACGACCCCAACCTAAAAGTTCTGCGGCATGACGTTTACGGCCACGGGTTTGTTGCAAGGCTGCATTAATCAAGGTGCGTTCAAACATCGGCGTCGCAACATCCAGAAGTTTCATTTCACCGTTTTTGAGTTTCTGCATCGCCCATTGACCCAGTAATTCATCCCAGTGATGCGGTGCGATCTGGTTCAGCGTTGGAATTGGCGCGCCCGGATCCTGCTGATGAATTGGAATCTGTTTTAGTTCAGGTGGCAAGTCTTCAGGATAGACTTCACGGCCTGTGATCATTACTGTCAGCCAGCGACAGGTATTTTCAAGTTGACGCACATTACCTTGCCATGGCAATTTCTGCATATATTCTTGGGTTTCAGGACGTAATATCTTTGGATTGACCCCAAGTTCTTTACCGGCACGTGCCAGAAAATGCTGCGCCAGCATCGGAATATCTTCACTGCGATGTGCCAGTTTTGGAATATGAATACGAATTACATTCAGGCGGTGATATAAGTCTTCACGGAAACGACCATCATGGACCAGTTTTTCCAAATCCTGATGTGTTGCAGCCACGATACGCACATCGACCTTAACCGGAATATGACCGCCAACTCGGTAGAACTCTCCATCGGCTAGGACACGCAATAAACGGGTCTGGGTCTCAAATGGCATATCGCCAATTTCATCTAAAAACAGCGTACCGCCATTTGCCTGTTCAAAACGACCTTGGCGCTGGGTATTAGCACCGGTAAATGCACCTTTCTCATGGCCGAAAAGTTCAGTTTCGATCAGGTCTTTTGGAATCGCCGCCATATTGAGCGCAATAAAAGGTTTGGCACTACGTGGTGAATGACGATGCAAGGCATGAGCCACCAGTTCTTTACCCGTACCCGATTCACCATTAATCAATACGGTAATGTGCGATTGAGACAAACGGCCAATGGCTCGGAACACTTCCTGCATGGCAGGTGACTCACCAATAATCTCTGTAGATTGAATCGGCGGGGCAGTCTTTGCGGACTCCTGCTGCTGCAGCTTGGTGATATGTAAAATTGCACGATTTACCAGCGCCAGTGCTTCATCAATATCAAAAGGCTTAGGCAGATATTCAAAAGCACCAGTTTGATAACTGGATACAGCCGACTCCAAGTCTGAATGCGCCGTCATAATAATCACAGGCAAGTCAGGATAATTGTGTTTAACCTTGCCCAGGAAGGTAAGACCATCAATTCCTGGCATACGGATATCGGTCAAAATCACATCGGGTGCTTCCAGACTCAGTTGATCCAGTGCAGATTGTGCTTCTTCAAAACTGGTAACGTCCAGACCTTCCTCTTTAAACGTCTTTTCCAGTACCCAGCGCATGGCGCGATCGTCATCAATCACCCATATTTTATTTCGCGACATGATTTGACTCCCAAGGTAAATATAAGCTAAAGACGGTTTTTCCAGCTACCGACTGACACTCGATCATGCCGTTGTGCTGATGAATAATATTTTGAGCAATACTGAGGCCCAGTCCGGTCCCTTTGGCACGGCTGGTGACCAGCGGATAAAACACCGATTCGATAATCTCTTCCGGCACACCTGGGCCATTGTCTTCAATATCAATCCGTACCACAGAGCGGTGAATCACCCCGTTAATGGTAAAGAGACGCTGAATCCGGGTTCTTAAAATCAGTTCCGGTTGATGTTCGACAAAGAACTCCTTGTTCTCGGTCATGGCCTGTACGGCATTGGCGCAAATATTCAAAATGACCTGAATCAATTGGTCGCGGTCTGCCAGAACTTCCGGTAAGGACAGGTCGTAATCCCGGATAATCTTGATTTTCTTTTTGGTCTGGTTGGCAATCAGTGAACGTACACGTTCCAATGGTTCATGGACATTGACCAGTTCATAGCTCGGAAGCTGGCGTGAGCCGAGCATGGTATCGGCCAGATTTCTCAGTCGATCCACTTCGCTAATGATAATGTCGGTAAATTCTTTGTATTGTGGATCATTCAAACTACGTGCCAGTAATTGAGTCGCGCCACGAATGCCACCGAGTGGATTTTTGATTTCATGCGCGACACCGCGAATCAGCTGACGCGCTACCTGATGCTGTTGCAGCAGATTTTCTTCGCGTGAAATTTTTAACATGCGATCGCGAGGATTGAGTTCAATGAGCAGCAACGGATGATAAGGTTTACCCAGATTTAGCTGAGAAACAGTGTAGTCGACATGAATGTCTTTAAAGTTGACCAGAATAGTGGCTTCGCGGCGTGTATAAGGTTGTCCCGTAGTTAAAGTATTATTCAGGGCTTCTTCGGTATTGAACTCATCTGTCGGGTTTTGCAAAATATTGAGCACAGATGTGCCGCTCGCGCGGAATAAGCTCACATCAAATAAGGCTTCACAGGCAGAATTCAGATAATAAATATTAAGATCGCGGTCTATCAATAAGATACACGTGGTCATATTGTCCACTAAAGCACGATAGTCGATCGGAATAATTTGATCCATTCGCGGGTTTGTTCCTGTATTAAAATGGCGCAATGGCATCTTCATAAAGCAATTTAATCAATTTTAAGTTCTGATTTGATGCAAGATGCACGCCAACTTTTATGACTAGAGATTATTTGTTGCGATGAAATGCAGAAATGTGACAGAGCAACACAATTCATCTTAGATATAGCGGATTAAATTGAGGCTGTAAATCTAAAATGGTTCATTTTGGTGCATTGGTAAGTATGTTGAATATTTTATGGCAATATTTTAGTGCATGATGCAAAGAGTCAGGTTTTCAACTATTTTTATGATGCGAAAAGACATACAATACGCGCATTCTAGTAGAGCGAAAATTCATGAAGTCCCCCAAAGTCGGTTTTGTATCTTTAGGTTGTCCTAAGGCATTGGTAGATTCTGAACGTATTTTAACCCAGTTAAAGACTGAAGGTTATGACGTCGCTTCGGATTATGACGGTGCTGATTTAGTTGTAGTAAATACCTGTGGTTTTATTGAATCCGCAGTGCAAGAATCGCTAGATGCGATTGGTGAGGCGATGAGCGCGAATGGTCGCGTGATCGTAACAGGTTGTCTAGGTAAAGACGAAGACAAGATTCGCCAGATGCATCCCAATGTCCTGAAAGTGACAGGTGCAGCGGCATATAAAGAAGTTATGGATGCGGTTCATCAATACGTACCTGAGCCGCCAAAACACAATCCATTTATTGATCTGGTTCCAGAGCAAGGCATCCGCCTGACGCCAAAACACTATGCTTATCTGAAAATATCTGAAGGCTGCAACCATCGTTGTACCTTCTGTATTATTCCAAGCATGCGTGGCGATCTGGTTTCACGTCCAGTCGGTTCTGTGCTTGAAGAAGCTGCAGCGCTGAAACGTGCCGGTGTAAAAGAAGTACTCGTCATCTCCCAGGATACTTCTGCTTATGGCCTGGACACGAAATACAAGCTGGATTTCTGGAATGGCCAGCCGGTTAAAACCAAATTCTATGACATGTGTGAAGCATTAGGTCAGTTGGGGATCTGGGTGCGTTTGCACTATGTTTACCCGTATCCGCATGTGGATGCTGTGATTGACCTGATGGCACAAGGTAAAATCCTGCCTTATCTGGATATTCCATTCCAGCACGCGAGTCCAAAAATTCTCAAACTGATGAAACGCCCTGCGCACAGTGAAAATACACTGGAGCGTTTGAAAATCTGGCGCGAGAAATGTCCTGATCTGGTGTTGCGTTCAACATTTGTGGTGGGCTTCCCGGGTGAAACTGAAGAAGACTTCCAGATGTTACTGGACTGGCTGAAAGAAGCCCAGCTGGATCGTGTGGGATGTTTTACCTATTCGCCAGTTGAAGGTGCGACAGCAAATGATTTGCCAGATCACGTTCCTGAAGAAATTAAACAAGAGCGTTATGAGCGTTTCATGCAGGTTCAGCAAGAAATCTCGGCAGCCAAACTCCAAAAACGTATCGGTCAGACCATGACTGTGCTGGTAGATGACCTGGAAGATGAATTCCCGGTAGCGGTTGCGCGTTCTTATGCAGATGCACCTGAAATTGATGGTAATGTTTTTGTTGAAGATATCGATAAAAGCGTCATCAAGGCGGGGGATTTACTTGAAGTCGAAATTACTGATGCAGATGAATACGATCTGTATGCAAAACTCATTTCAATCAAGTCTGCTTAAGATTTTGAATTAAAAAAATTTAAATTGAATACTTTGGAGTTTGATGATGTTGGATTCTAAAAAGCCACGCTTTGGTCGCATCCTGTTAAAGCTTTCTGGTGAAGCGCTGGCAGGCAATAAAGACATGGGGATCGATGCACAAGTGCTCGATCAAATGTCACTTTCTATTGCGCACCTCGTGGGTTTAGGCGTACAAGTAGGTATTGTTGTGGGTGGTGGTAACCTGTATCGCGGTAGTCAGCTACAAAAAGATGGTCTGGTTGGCCGCGTAACTGGTGACCAGATGGGTATGCTGGCAACAGTCATGAACGGTTTAGCACTTCGCGACGCTTTGGTGCGCCGTAATATTAAAACCCGTTTAATGTCTGCATTGCCAATTGGTGCTGTAGTTGAGTCTTACTCAAGCCGTGATGCGATCCGTCACCTGACTCAGGGTGAAGTGTGTGTATTCGTGGCAGGTACAGGTAATCCGTTCTTTACGACAGATACAGCTGCCTGTTTACGTGGTATTGAAATCGAATCAGACTTGATCTTGAAAGCGACCAAAGTTGATGGCGTATATAATAAAGATCCAAGCAAATATGATGATGCGGTTAAATATGACACATTGACTTTTGACCAAGTTCTGGACGAAAAGCTGGGTGTGATGGACTTAACTGCAATCTGTTTATGTCGTGATCACAATGTGCCGCTACAAGTATTCGATATGAATAAATCTGGCGCATTGCTTTCCGTTGTGATGGGTGAAAAAGAAGGGACTCACGTTACCAATTAATGACGTGAGCACCAAAGCACTTTATACTACACGCTAATTTAGTAATAACCTCTTTTCAAGAATTAAGTAAGGAAGATCATATGATTAACGATCTTAAAAAAGACAGCGAAGACCGTATGAACAAAACTCTAGAATCTCTAGAGCATGGTTTTGCAAAAGTTCGTACCGGTCGTGCGCATCCATCAATTTTAAATAACGTGATGGTTTCTTACTATGGTTCAGACGTTCCATTGAACCAGGTGGCAAACGTAGGTGTTGAAGATTCACGTACTTTGTTAATCCAGCCTTTCGAGCGTTCAATGGTTTCTGCAATTGATAAAGCGATTCGTGAATCTGACTTGGGTCTGAACCCAATTACAGCAGATGCGATTCGTGTGCCGATGGCGGCGTTAACTGAAGAAACGCGTCGTGACATGCAAAAAGTTGCGCGTAATGAAGCAGAAAATGCCAAAGTAGCGATCCGTAACATCCGCCGTGATGTATTGGGCGATATCAAAGCTTTGTTAAAAGAAAAAGAAATTTCTGAAGACGAAGAGCGTCGTGCTGCTGACGAAATCCAGAAAATTACTGACAAATTTGTTGCTGAAGTTGACAAGCGCTTGGCTGCGAAAGAAGCTGAATTGATGAAGGTCTAATTCATCGATGACCGTTGCTGAAGAAAATTCCCGTCTTCCGAAACATGTTGCCATCATTATGGATGGCAACAATCGTTTTGCCAAAAAAAATCAGATGCAGAAAGGTGATGGACACCGTGAAGGAAAAACGGTTCTGGATCCGATCGTTGAACACTGTAAAAAAAGAAATATCCAGGCTTTAACTGTATTTGCCTTTTCCAGTGAAAACTGGAATCGTCCACAGTTTGAAGTTGAATTGCTCATGAAATTGCTGGTTGACACCATTCATGAACAATTGCCCCGCATGGAAAAATTCAATATTGCCTTACGCTTTATCGGTGATCGCAGCCGTTTGTCCCCAGAATTACAGGGACTTATGTTGCATGCCGAAGAAAGGACTGCTAATTTCAATAGTATGACACTCACTATTGCAATCAGTTATGGTGGTATGTGGGATATGGCACAAGCTGCACAGCGAATTGCCAGCGATGTTTTAACAAATAAATTAGATCTTGATGCAATTAATACTGATGTATTTGGTCAATATGTCAGCCTCGGTGATTTACCTGCAGTTGATCTGCTGATTCGTACGGGTGGAGATTTCCGTCTTTCGAATTTCCTGTTGTGGCAGGCAGCCTATGCAGAGCTTTATTTCACTGAGACGCTATGGCCAGAATTTACCGTTGAAGAACTTGATGATGCACTTGCCGTATTTGGTGGGCGTGAACGTCGTTTTGGTAAAACATCAGAACAGATTCATCAGGAAAAACTTGAGAATTAATACATGTTTGAGCGGATTATAACCGCATTGGTGTTGGTAGCAGTTGTACTGAGCTGTATGTTTGCTACCGAATCACATTATCCAATGTTTGTATTGATGGTTCTTGCTGCTGGGGTGGCCGGCTATGAGTGGTTCAAACTCATGCCGCGAAAATTTAAACATGT
Organism: Acinetobacter lwoffii; assembly: GCA_013530545.1. Lineage (GTDB taxonomy): Bacteria > Pseudomonadota > Gammaproteobacteria > Pseudomonadales > Moraxellaceae > Acinetobacter > Acinetobacter lwoffii_G. The sequence goes on along the minus strand of SPVA01000119.1, from coordinate 43,196 downwards.
CATCAAACCTGTTGCTTGGGGATATGGAGTGCTCACTGCGGCACTTTCAGCTTTGGCATTGTATTTTGCCGAAGTTGCCTTATTGTTATGGGTAGCTTCTATAATTACCTGGTTGCTCAGCATTTACTGGGTTAAAACCTATCCTGAATATGATGGCTGGTACAACGCCAGCCTGCACGGAATCGGCGTAGTTCTGATCTCTGCTGCGGTTACTGCAATTTTCTCTGTCTGGCAAAGTTCACCGTGGTGGCTGATGTACCTGTTTTTACTGGTATGGGGCGCAGATAGTGGTGCATATTTTGTGGGTCGTAAATTCGGCAAGAAAAAGTTGGCGCCGAATGTTAGTCCCAACAAATCGGTAGAAGGGTTGTATGGCGGTATCGTTACCTCAATGCTGATTGTAACGGCAGTCGCCTTGCTTTATCTGGATATGACCTGGCCAGAACTAATTTTATTCCTGATTTTATCTGTCGTTACAGTATTTAGTTCGGTACTGGGTGACCTGTTTGAATCCATGATCAAACGTCGTGCCGGTATTAAGGATTCAGGTCGAATTTTGCCAGGACATGGCGGAGTACTGGATCGTATTGATTCTTTGCTTGCTGCAGCTCCAATCTTTGCAGCAGGTATGGCTGTTTTAAAACTTATTGGTGTAGATTTATAAATGTCACAAGCAGTTTGTATACTGGGTGCTACAGGTTCCATTGGTCAAAGTACTTTAAAAATCTTGCAGCGACATCCTGAAGCATACTCGGTTTTTGCTGTGACCGCGCAAAGTCGTATCGAGGAGCTGGTTGAAATTTGCCGGCAATACTGTCCTAAAGTGGTGGTGGTGCCGGCTGAAAAAGTAGATGAACTTTCAAAACTACTTCAGCAACACCATTTATCTGATATTGAAATTCTGCAAGATGAAGCCGGTTTAATCGCTGTGGCTGAACACGCGGATGTTGATATCGTTATGGCGGCAATTGTCGGTGCTGCAGGCTTGTTGCCGACATTGGCTGCAGTGAAAGCGGGTAAACGCGTACTGCTGGCCAATAAAGAAGCCTTGGTGATGTCAGGTGACATCATGATGCAGGCAGCGCGCGATCATGGTGCCTTATTGCTTCCCGTTGACTCCGAACATAACGCGATTTTCCAATGTCTGCCACCGCATTATTTTGAGGCAGAGCGTCATGGCAAGCCCAAACTGGGTGTATCCCAGATTCTGCTGACCGCGTCGGGTGGGCCGTTTCTGAACCACAGCATACAGCAACTTGAAGAGGTCACACCTGCCCAAGCTTGCAAGCATCCTAACTGGTCCATGGGTCAAAAAATTTCAGTCGATTCTGCTACCTTGATGAATAAAGGCTTAGAATTGATCGAAGCCTGTCATTTGTTTGCAGTTCAAGAACAATTTGTTACAGTTGTTGTGCATCCACAGAGTATTATTCACTCCATGGTTCAATACGTTGATGGTTCGACTTTGGCACAAATGGGTAATCCGGATATGGGCACGCCTATTGCACATGCTTTGGCATGGCCTGAGCGTATTAGTACGCATGTGGCGCCACTGGATCTGTTTATGCATTCACAACTTAATTTTCAAGAACCGGATATGCTCCGTTTCCCTGCATTAAAATTGGCCCGTCAGGCCATGCAGAGTGGCGGAATTGCACCGACAATTTTAAATGCGGCCAATGAAATTGCAGTTGCTGCATTTTTAAATCAACAGATCAGATTTACCCAAATTCCTCAGGTAGTTGAGCACGTCCTAAATCAGATGGACAATCAACCCGCACATGATCTGGAGGCTATCTTGCAAGCAGATCAAATGGCGCGAGGTTTATCACAGCAATATGTTGTGAATAAAGGAAGTTAAGATATGAATGCCTTGTTTATGATTGCCGCTGCAATTCTCTTACTCGGTCCCTTAATTGCGATTCATGAGTTCGGTCACTATATTGTGGCGCGTAAACTGGGCGTTAAAGTATTGGTCTATTCCATTGGATTTGGGCCAACATTATTAAAATGGACCTCGAAAAAATCCGGAATTCAGTATCAATTGTCTGCCTTGCCTTTGGGTGGCTATGTCAAGATGCTGGATGAACGCGAAGGTAATGTCTCTGAAGAGGACTTACCCAAAGCCTTCAATCGTCAGCATCCGTGGAAACGAATCGCCATCGTGGCAGCGGGACCATTAATCAACCTGATTTTTGCAGTTCTTCTATTCTGGGTGTTATTTTTACCGGCACAAGAACAGCTCAATACCCGTGTAGGCAAAATTTTACCAAATACGCCTGCTGCAACCGTACAAATGCAGCCGGGCGACAAAATTGTAGCTGTGGATGGTACTCAGGTGGAAACCTGGGAAAAACTCAGTTATGCCTTGGTGGATCGTGTTGGTGAAACTGGTGTGGTTTCTATTCAGGCAGATCGCGCTGGTGAAAACAAATTGTTCCAGTTGCCGATTCAAAACTATTTAAAAGATCAAAGTCAATCGCCACTAGAAAGCCTGGGTTTCTTGCCTTATCGGCCAGAAATTCCGGCAGTGATCAGCAAACTGAGTGAAGATGGTGCAGCCATCCGTCAAGGTTTGAAAGAAGGCGACAAGATTCTGGCCATTGACGGCGTTCAGATGAAAGACTGGTTTGATGTGGTGCAGGTGGTACAGGCATCTCCAGAAAAATTACTCAAAATGGATGTACTACGCGAAAATCAGGTGGTTCAGCTGGAAGTCATGCCACAAGGTAAACGTGACAATATGGGCAATGTGACTGGTATGCTGGGCGTACAAAGCGATCCGGGTAAACTGAACATTCCTGCAGAATATAAACAGACCATTCATTACTCGCCAGGCGAAGCACTGGTAATGGCATTTGATAAAACAGCACATTTATCTTCGATGATTCTGAACTCGATTGTCAAAATGGTACGCGGTCTGATTGGTCTGGATAATTTATCAGGTCCAATTACCATTGCCAAAGTGGCAGGACAAAGCGCAGAAATGGGCTGGGAAACTTTTATTTCCTTTATGGCGCTAATGAGTGTAAGTTTAGGAATATTAAATCTACTACCCATTCCAATGCTTGATGGCGGACATCTGGTTTACTATTTTGTTGAATTAATTCGTGGTAAACCTGTTTCCGAACAAATACAATTGGTTGGACTAAAAATTGGTATGGTACTGCTCGGCAGTATGATGCTTCTGGCATTATTTAATGATTTTATGCGTTTATAACAACGTAAATGGAATAAATTAACAGCGGAAAAGACTGGCATGCAGCACACACATTTATTTATGCCTCTGGCACTCGTTAGTGCAATGGCAGTAGCACAACAAGTATATGCAGCAGATGAATTCATTGTACAAGATATAAAATTTGATGGATTAGTACGTTTAACTCCTGACAATGTGTATGGCCTAGTGCCAATTAACAGTGGTGATCGGGTCAATGATCCAATCATTGCCAATGCAATTCGTAGCATGTATGCATCAGGCCTGTTTGATGACATTAAAGCCGTTCAGCAGGGCAATACCTTGGTTTTCCAAGTGGTTGAACGCCCGGTTATTTCGAAAATCGAATTGAAAGGCAATAAGCTGATTCCTAAGGAAGCGCTTGAAGAAGGCCTGAAAAAAATGGGTCTGGCTGAAGGCGAAGTGCTGAAAAAATCAGCGCTGCAAACTATTGAAACTGAACTTGAACAGCAATACATGCAGCAAGGTCGTTATGATGCCGATATTACGGTCACCACGACGCCTCGACCAAATAACCGTGTTGAATTGCTGATTGATTTTATTGAAGGTAAAGCGGCTAAAGTTTTCGATATCAATATTATCGGGAATACCGTATTTAAAGAGTCTGATATCAAGCAGGCCTTTGCCGTAAAAGAAAGTGGCTGGAGTTCGGTCATTTCGCGTAATGACCGTTATGCACGTGAAAAGATGGCGGCGAGCCTAGAAGCTTTGCGTGCCATGTATCTGAATCGCGGTTATATCAATTTTAATATTACCAATTCCAGCCTGAACTTGAGTGAAGATAAAAAGAATGTTTTCATCGAAGTTTCTGTGGATGAAGGCGAACAATTTAAATTTGGTCAAACCAAATATTTAGGTGATGCACTTTATAAGACTGAAGAATTACAGGCTTTACAAATTTTCAAAGAAGGCGAAATTTATTCGCAGGAAAAAGTCAACGCGGTTAAGCAGTTATTGCAGCGTAAGTATGGTAATGCAGGTTATTACTATGCAGAAGTCAATATTGTTCCTCAAATTAACAACGAAACCAAACTGGTTGATCTAAATTATTATATTAATCCGGGTCAGCAAGTCACGGTACGACGTATTAATTTCACTGGTAATACGAAAACTGCAGATGAAGTACTACGTCGTGAAATGCGCCAAATGGAAGGTGCACTTGCCAGTAATGAAAAAATTGACCTGTCTAAGGTCCGTCTGGAACGTACTGGTTTCTTTAAAACTGTCGATATCAAACCTGCACGTATTCCAGGTGCACCAGATCAGGTGGACTTGAATGTTGCCGTTGAAGAGCAGCATTCAGGGACCAGTACTCTTGCAGTTGGCTTCTCGCAAAGCGGTGGTGTAACTTTCCAGGCTGGTTTAAGCCAGACCAACTTCCTGGGCACTGGTAATAGCGTCTCAATCGATTTGTCGCGTTCTGAAACTCAAGATTATTATAACTTGAGCGTGATGGACCCGTACTTCACCATTGATGGTGTGCGTCGCGGCTATAACATGTATTACCGTAAAACCAAGCTTGATGATGATTATAACGTCAACAACTATGTGACAGACAGTTTTGGTGGTGGGATTAACTTTGGTTATCCAATTGATGAAAACCAGAGTGTCAGCTTGGGTCTGAATGTTGATCAGACTGAAGTAACAACTGGTTCTGGAGTATCTACTTATGTTCGTGATTATTTATTAGCGAATGGTGGTAAAGAGACAGGGCGAATAGATACTTATTGCCCACCAGAGTTCTGGAATGCGACAACAAGAGAGTGTAGTCAGCCTGCTCAATTCTTTGATGAATTTAAAGGTGATTTTTTAACATATAATCTGAATTTGGGTTGGTCGTATAATACTTTAAACCGTCCTATGTTCCCGACAACGGGTATGTCACATCGTGTGAATGCGGAAATTGCATTACCAGGTAGTGATGTCGAGTATCAGAAAGTCACTTATGATGCTCAAGCCTTTTTCCCATTAGGCAAAGATTTTGTCCTGCGTGGTTATGGTAAGTTGGGTTATGGTAATGACCTGCCATTTTACAAGAATTTCTATGCTGGTGGTTTCGGTTCAGTTCGTGGCTATGAAAATAGTACATTAGGTCCGAAATATGATGGTGTATTTTTTAGTGAAAGAGGTGAGCCTGACCCTTCACCTGAAGAGGTTGGTGGTAATGCTTTAGTGCAATTTGGTACTGAACTGGTACTTCCGGTGCCATTTAAAGGGGATTGGGCACGTCAGGTACGTCCAGTGATTTTTGCTGAAGGCGCACAAGTATTTGATACTAATTGTGATATACCAGCTTCAGGTAGCGATATTATTGTAGGTAGTACTACATATAATGCGCGCCAATACTGTAAAGATAACTTCGGTTTTGATGCAGATAATATGCGTTATAGCGTGGGTGCTGGTTTCACCTGGATCACCATGATTGGGCCATTGTCTCTCAGCTATGCTTATCCGTTGAATAAAAAAGACGGTGATGATACTAAAAACATCCAGTTCGAAATTGGACGTACTTTCTAAAATCGTTTTGACCTAGAAACTAAATTTTGCTCATAAAGCCTTCAGGTTTTGTGAGCAAATTTTTTTGAATGAGTAAGAATATGAAAAAAATGATTATGGCAATGAGCCTGGCTTTGGCAAGTGTTGCACCTTTAACTCAAGCGGCCAGTATGGGGGTAATTGACTTGGAGCGTGTGGTTGAAGGTAGTACTTATCTGAAACAACAAAACACGGCATTTCAGCAAAAAATTCAGCCACAAACCACCAAGATTGAGCAACTCAGCAAAGAGCTGGAAGCTTTGCAGCAACGTGTTCAATCCAACACTAAGCTCAGTGAGACTGAAAAACAGAAAATGTCTGCGCAATATCAGGCTAAGTTGCAAGAATTGAATCAGTTACAACAATCTGTACAGACGAATGTTCAAAGCTCGATTCAGCAGATCCGGGCTGTATTTGATGCACGTATAAAGCAAATTGCTGAACAATTACGTAGAGAAAATAACCTCGATGTGGTTTTAAATAAAAATTCAGCACTTGCTTATGATGCTAAATATGATTTAACTGATAAAATGATTCAAAAGGTTAATGCAATTAAATAATCAATGAATCATCAACAGCTTCAGTTAGCTGATCTCGCTCGCCTGGTTCAGGGCGAGTGCATAGGTCAGACAGATTTACGTTTGAGTGCTTTGGCCAGTCTTGAACAGGCAACTTCACACGATCTGGCATTTGTGAATGCCGATAAATATGTAGAGCAGGCCAATCAAAGTCAGGCAGGTGCTTTAATTGTCACGGCTGAACTAAAACAACAGATAACTTCACATCAAAACTTTATTGTTGTGGCAAATCCCTATCTGGCTTTCGCGATTCTGACGCATGTCTTTGAGAAAAAACATCGCCAGCGCGGCATTAAGAGTACTGCTCAAATTCACCCGTCGGCAGTGATTGCGGACGATGCTTATATTGGTCATTATGTGGTGATTGGTGAGCATTGTGTCGTGGGTGCGAATACGATTGTTCAGGCGCATGTGCAGATCGATGATGATGTCGAGATCGGTCAGGACTGTTTTATTGACTCACATGTGACCCTCACCGGCGCAGCAAAAATTGGTAATCGGGTACGTATTCATGCCAATAGCGTGATTGGCAGCGAAGGGTTTGGTTTTGCACCTTATCAAGGGAAATGGCACCGTATTGCGCAATTAGGTTCTGTACGCATTGAAGATGATGTGCGTATTGGGTCAAATTGTAGCGTAGACCGTGGTGCGCTGGATGATACGATTTTGCAACAGGGTGTTATTATTGATAATCTTGTGCAAATCGCGCATAACGTTAAAATTGGTGCACATACCGCAATTGCTGCAAAAACTGCCGTTGCAGGAAGTGTTTCAATTGGCAAAAACTGTATCATTGGTGGTGCCTCTGCGATTTCTGGACACTTGAATATTGCCGATAATGTGACGTTGACCGGAATGTCAATGGTGACAAATAATATTTCTGAAGCTGGAAAATATTCATCCGGGATTGGTCTGTTTGAAAACCAGAAATGGAAACGTACCGTGGTTCGCCTCAGACAATTAGCAGATGTGCCATTGACCCAGGTGATCAAACGACTAGATCATATGCAATCTCAGATTGAGTCCATTGAATCAACATTTAAGTTGCGTAAATAATTATGATGACAGAGTCGAATTTGCCTACATTCACGAAGCCTGAATTACCAATGAATATTCAAAAGATTCGTGAATATTTGCCCCATCGCTATCCATTTTTATTGGTTGATCGCGTCGTCGAAATTACCGATAATGGCATTGTTGGTTATAAAAACGTCTCAATTAATGAAGAGTTTTTACAAGGCCATTTTCCGAATTATCCAATTATGCCGGGTGTACTGATTGTTGAGGCACTGGCACAAATCTCTGGAATTCTGGGTTTTGTGATGAATAACGAAGTACCAAGTGAAGGTTCTTTGTTCCTGTTTGCCGGTGCGGAAAAAGTTAGATTTAAAAAACAGGTGGTTGCAGGTGACCAATTGGTTTTAAAATCTGAATTAGTGATGCAAAAGCGGGGCATTTACAAATATAATTGTATTGCCACTGTAGATGGCGTCGTCGCAACAACCGCGGAAATTATGGTTTCGCATCAAAAAGTCGAGCAGGCATGAGCAATAATCCCCTTATTCATCCAACTGCCATTATTGACCCATCAGCAGTCATTGCTGCTGATGTAGAAATTGGCCCATATTGTATTATCGGGCCAAATGTCACTATTGGTGCGGGTAGCAAACTTCATTCACACGTTGTGGTGGGTGGCTATACGCGTATAGGTGAATATAATGAAATTTTCCAGTTCGCCAGTGTAGGCGAGGTGTGTCAGGATCTTAAGTATGCCGGTGAAGAAACCTGGCTTGAGATTGGCGATCACAACAAGATTCGTGAGCATTGCAGTTTGCATCGTGGTACGGTTCAGGACCAGAGCCTGACCAAGATTGGTAGTCATAACCTGCTTATGGTCAATACGCATATTGCGCATGACTGTATGGTCGGGGATTATAATATCTTTGCCAATAACGTCGGTGTGGCTGGACATGTGCATGTCGGGGACTATGTCGTCATTGGCGGAAACTCAGGCATTCATCAGTTCTGTAAGATTGATTCTTATAGCATGATTGGTGGGGCATCACTAATTCTGAAAGATGTACCGGCCTATGTAATGGTTTCAGGTAATCCTGCGCATGCATTTGCCATGAACATTGAAGGTATGCGTCGTAAAGGCTGGTCGAAGACCGTAATCAGCGGTTTACGTGATGCCTTTAAACTGATTTATAAATCAGGTTTAACGACTCAGGAAGCAATCGAGCAGATCCGTACAGGAATTTTGCCTGAAGTGGCTGAGGTACAGCGTTTAATCGATTCTCTTGAACAGTCGAAGCGCGGCATTGTGCGCTAGATGTTTGAGGCAATAAAAAAGACACCCTATGGTGTCTTTTTTATTTTGGAAATTTCTATTTTACTTAAGAAATTTTATTTCCTCAGCTTTCGGGTAATTCTTCAATAGCTTTGTTTTGTATTGCGATGCAAGCGTAGCATTCTTTTCAACATCTTTGCTGATGTTATAAAGCTGATACAGGGCAGTGGAGGCTTTCGCAGAATTTGGATAGCGGTCAACGACAATCAGATAATTGCGTTTCGCTTCATCAAATTTTGGTGGGTCAATCGCCAGATTGAATTCCGCTAACCAGAAATAGGCATTGCTGATATAAACACTATTCGGATTATTTTTAATAAAATTTTGCATCGGTGCAATGGCTTTGGCTGCACCGCCATTTTTATAAGCATCTAAAGCCACGGTATAAGCTGCCTTTTCTAGCTCAGCAGGTTGCTTTCCGCTGCTTGCTGTATTGACCTTATTTGTGTTTAGGCTGGGTGCAGTATCCTGTGGGTTTTCCTCCGTTGGATTGTCTTCAGCAGGTTCAATTTTTTGCTGCAATAGTTCGAGACGCTGATCGAGATCGGCATAACGATTGGTCAGTTCATTTTTGAGCCGTTCAATCTCATTTTCCTGTTCTTCCATTTTACCGCGCAAAATCCGCAGGTCATTCTCGAGCTGCTGGTTCTTTTGCATGATTTGCCAGCTGGTATTGGTTTGAACTGCTGGAGTTGCACCAGCCGCAATTGCCGCTGGGGTATTTACTGCGGTTTGATTTGTAGCTTGGCTCAAGCCGCGCGATTCAATCGGAATATTGGCAAATAGAGGTGTGGTAAAGAGTGCTGTCACTACACACAATACGGTCTTTTTAAACATCATAAAATTTCCATAATTCTTTGTGAGATGCGGATCCGCTGCTCATCTTTTCAAAGTAGATCATTCATATACATTGCACACATTAAAAACGGCATTTTTAGAAAATGCAACAAGGTTTTACAAAGATCATGTGAATCTGAGTGTTGATGGATTGATTGTGAAGATCCCCTAAAAATCAGCAGAAATATCAATATTGTTTTTAAAATAATCAAACGGATAGCTTAAGGGATTATTTTGCGGAACAAGGCTTGCAACTTGATTAAAAATCTCTATACTCTGTTTTTGTAATGGTAGCCCTGCTGGTTACTTCGCAATTGTACTCTATGAACCCCGCCAGGACCGGAAGGTAGCAACGGTAATAGAACTATGATGTGCCGGAGCTTTGCTGGTAGGGTTGCCACCATATTCTTATTATAATAACAATGCGAATTCGCAGTTTTCTATTCTCAAATATCATTCCTTTTTCAATGTCATCAAACAGCACTATCTTATTATTTTAATGATTCAGATCATTATTATTTTATGTCGTGCTTTATTTTGCAGCTAATATTGGATAAATAACCAATATACTTATACGTGCATTAAGACTTTCAAAGAAGATAAGAATTAATCTTCTGCTTTACGGTTAATCGCCTTGATAATCGCATCCATTTCAAAACCACGATACATTAGAAAACGGATCTGTTTGGCTTTGAGCTTCAGGTCTTCACTGACCTCAGTCCCATATTTTTTGACTTTTAGTTCATAGGCTTGTTGAACCCAGTCGGTTTCCTTGAGTTCTTCTGAAATCAGAGCAGTATCAATCTTTTTGCTCTTGAGTTTCATTTTAATTTGATTGGGACCTTTACCTTTACGCTTTTGACTCGACAACATGGTTTCCGCCACGCGCTGATCACTTTGATAGTTCTCACGGGACAGTTCTTCAACCAGGTTAATAACTTCATCACGATGCTCTGCATAGAGGGCTAGTTTCTCGATCAGTTCGGCTTTGGAATATTCCTTGCGCGTCAGTACGGCAAAGGCATAAGAACGTAAGCGTGAGCCTGTCAGTCCCGGTTTCTTCTCATCCTGAGTTGGGGTAGAGGAAAACAAACGTTCTTCAGGATCAAATTCAGGAGCGTCTTGGATCGCACTTTTTGCAGGTTGAGCTTGATCTTCAGTATCACCAAATTGCTGTTTTAAAGTTTCATAATCGAGCAGTTTGCTGAATTTCGCGTCTGACATGATTCTCTCGGATTTTAGATTCCCTATATAATAACAAAACGCCCCGGAGGGCGCTGTGTATTGACGTTTAAAGATGATGCATCTAATAAGATCATGCATCTAAAAAGTCAGGTTCTTCCTTGCTATCGTCTTCTTCAACAACCACTGCTTTAGTCAGAAGCTGGTCACGAATCAGTTTTTCAATCGTCTGAGCCATTTCTTTATGCTCTTCCAGATAACGGATGGTGTTGTTCTTACCCTGGCCAATTTTGTCGCCTTGATAAGAATACCACGCACCAGCTTTCTGCACGATTTCTTGCTGTACAGCAAGGTCGATCAATTCACCTAGATGGTTAACACCTTTGCCATAAAGAATCTGGAATAAAGCTTCTTTAAACGGAGGCGCCATTTTGTTTTTCACGACCTTGACTTTGGTTTCAGAACCAACAATCTCGTCACCTTCTTTCACTTGGCCAATACGACGGATGTCCAAGCGAACAGAGGCATAGAATTTCAGTGCATTACCACCGGTTGTGGTTTCCGGGCTACCAAACATGACGCCAATCTTCATACGAATCTGGTTAATGAAGATCACCATACAGTTTGAGCGTTTGGCATTACCGGTAATTTTACGCAGTGCCTGGCTCATCAAACGGGCTTGCAGACCCATATGCGAGTCACCCATTTCGCCTTCAATTTCGGCACGTGGTGTCAATGCAGCAACAGAATCGACAACGATCATGTCGATCGCGCCAGAACGTACCAGCATGTCTGCAATTTCAAGTGCCTGTTCACCGTGATCCGGTTGCGATACCAGCAGATTGTCGATATCTACGCCAAGTTTGCGCGCATATTGAGGATCAAGTGCGTGTTCCGCATCGATAAATGCACACGTACCGCCTGCTTTCTGACACTCTGCAATTGCTTGCAATGTCATTGTGGTTTTACCTGAAGATTCAGGACCATAGATCTCGACGATACGACCTTTTGGTAAACCACCAATACCGAGCGCGATATCCAGCGTTAAAGAACCTGTAGACACGGCTTCAACTGCCTGAACGGTATTGTCACCAAGACGCATTACTGTATTTTTACCAAACTGTTTTTCAATCTGGCTTAAGGCAGCGTTGAGCGCCTTGTTTTTATTCTCATCCATCTTACAACCTCAATACGATGTCACTAAGTTAGTACTCAAGTGGATGTCTTAAATTAGAGCTTTGTTCCACAGGTGTATAGTGACAGAATTTTCCCTAGTGTTCTATAAAAGTCAGCGCATGTACGACATATTCTGACGCTTAAATTTAATCGTCATTATAGGACCATGACTGATCGAAACTCTGACTATTTTCATTTTTAAATCTACTGATATCACGACGATCTTTCTTGCTTGGACGATGGTCGGGACGAGCTAGATTATGCAACTTTCTTTGTGACGTAATCAATTCCCGGCGCGCAATACTGACTTCGGTTTCTTCATACAGTTTTCGTGCCACGGGTGCAGGTCCACGAACATCAGAAAGTTCCTTAACCAGCACGGTTTTTTTGTCGATGCCTTGCTGAATCGTCAGTTCCATACCGACACGGACTTCGCGCGATACCTTGACACGTTCACCATTGTGATGGACTTTGCCACCTTCAATCGCATGTTTGGCAATCGAGCGGGTTTTAAAAAACCGTGCTGCCCACAGCCATTTGTCTATACGCATGCCTACCGCATCTTCGGGTAAAGACGATTTACGCATATTTTTTTTCTACCTCAGCCTGATTTAAATGAGTGATTAAATCTGTTAATTGGTGCAGCATCGGGTAATTACAAGTCTGGCGTGCTACTTTAGCTGAAGAGGGTTGCTGGATGCTGAACAGGTTCTGAATGCCATAGGTTTGGGCGCCATTCAGGACTTTTTCGGTATCATCAATAAAATAAGCATGTGCAGGATCAAATGGATGCAGTGCATTCAGGCCTTGCCAGAATTCGACAAATTCTTTGGCGTGTCCGATCGTTTCTGAACTGACGATGACATCGAAATAATCTCTTAAATTTAAATGATCCAGTTTAAATGCTAGACCCGCGCAGTCGGCATTGGTAGCTAGCCAGATCGGGTAGCCATTATTTTTAAGATAATCGAGCAATTCAAGACAGTGCGGGCGCAAGGCGACTTTATCTTTATGTTCAATTTGCATCGCCAGAACATCGACTTCGACTTTAGCCGTCCAGAAGCGTGAAGAGTACCAGTTTAAGGTATGATTATGTTCCTGATAGAATGCATAGAGTGTCGTCTGGCTTTGTTCCAGGCTACAGCCATGTGTAGCAGCATAACGCACAGGCAATAACTCGTTCCAGATGAAATCATCATAGGCAAGATCAAGTAAAGTGCCATCCATATCAAAAATTATGGTAGGTTTTTCAGAGCATTTTGACATATTTAGGTTTTCTATGTTTAAAGCAACAGCAGCACCACAAGATCCGATGATTTTGCAGTTTGTGCCCATTTTGACACAAGCCTGTGAAATTTTGCGAGAAGAATATCAGCGTTATTGTTCTGGTGCGGCTTTTGATGTCATCAAAAAAAATGATAATTCTCCGGTGACTCAGGCAGATTTTCGGGTCGATACTTATCTGACCCAAGCTTTGGCAGAGATTTCAAGTTTGCCTTTATTGTCTGAAGAAGGACAGGAACATGAACGCCGCTCATGGTCAGAATTCTGGTTACTGGATCCGCTAGATGGTACCAAGGAATTTCTGCACCAGCGCCCCGAATTTACCATTAATTTGAGTCTGGTCAGAGGCAGTTTGACCACTTTTGCCATATTGGCGGTTCCGGAGCAGCAACTGATTTATTTCTGTCCTGAGCAGGGCTTGCCTTATAAATATGATATCCAAAAGATGACATGGTTTGCTTATGAAATGCTTGAAACTACTAAAACGATTGCTGTGGGATTGAGCCAAAGTAGCCAGCAGAAACCAAAATATCTGGAGTATTTGCAAAGTTTGGCCAAGCTCACGGACTACACAGAGTTTAAAGCGGGCAGCGCTTATAAATTTTGCATGATGCTGGAAGATCAGGTGGATATCTATCCACGTTTTCATCCGACCTCGGAATGGGATACCAGCGCTGGTCAATGTATGCTCGAACGGATTGGTGGTGGTCTGGTCGATTTAGAAGGCCGTCCATTTATTTATAATCATCGGGATACTTTGCTGAATGGCGGATTCATTGCTTATAAGAATAATGATATGAAAATTATTGCATTGCAGGCGGTTTCTGACATGCAGGCCGAGCATTGAGCAAAATTCTGAGCGTGTTATAGTGGTGCTTAACCTATTACCAATCCAGAGTTGGCTGTAACGTGTCCCTGAAACTGCTTCCACCGAGTATGTTGAGTGCAATTGATTTATTGCCCGATGTACAAACGCCTGTCACCTTATTCACACGGCATTCGATTCGTGAGGAGGTTCCGGGGCAGGGTTTGGCAGGCTATGATCTGCAACTGACCAATCAGGGGCGGGATCTGGCGCAGGAATGGGGTGCTTATCTGGCTGATCAAACCGATCGTGTGATTCATCACTGTATTTCAAGTCCGATTCAGCGTTGTATTGATACCGCTGCATTGATGATTGAGGGGGCAGATGCAGTTACCCCTGAGCAGAATACCCATCGTATTGAAATTATTGAACAGGGACTTCTAGTGGAGCCTGGCAGCTTTGTGCTGGATATTCAAAAAGCAGGGCCTTATTTTGCCAAGCAAGGTGCGCTCGGTTTTATTAACAGTTTTGTCAATAATGCCTTGCCGGGGATGAAACAGCCGATTCATGGCGTAGTGGATGTACTAGAACTGATTTACAACACCCATCCACAAAATAAATATGGGCTAAGTTTGGCCGTTAGTCACGACACCATTTTGGCAGCGATGATTGCAGTGATGTCAGGGCGTCAGGATGTCAGTCGGGAAGACTGGCCAAAAATGATGGAAGGTCTGTTTGTCTGGTTTGAAGGTGATGTATTCCTGGAATCCAAACTGAAATGGATCTGGCGCGGACAGGTACACGAACTGGATATTGCCGATTTTAAACGTTCCCAACTTTCTTAAATCAAGTTGATCTATTCAAAACTCAATTGTTCGAAGCAATTGAGTTTTTTTATTGGGGAGTTAAAAATTATAAAAAGGATGTGGCCTTTCATATTGATCATTCAATAAAAGTCAGGCTAAAACGATAAAAATAAATTCTAAACTGCTTCTTTTACATTTATAGGGTGAAAATTCAATAATGTAAGTATAAAAATTATCTATGCTTAATAAATATAGAAATATTCATCTTGAGGAAAAACTATGAAAATTATCACAATTTTTAGCCTGATCGCGATTCTGGGTTTAACCGCATGTCAAAAGCGGGACACTGACAATACGAAACAGGATAAAACCACTTCGCCATCCTCTATGGATAAAGATCAATAATCTAAAAAGGGAGGTGCGACTTATTTTTTTATCTCATCGTATTGGCAGGATGAGGGGCATCTAAACGGATTGTTTTTCTGATTTCTTGAAATTTCAGGCACAAAAAAAGCCCTAAAAAAGGGCTTTTTTCATTTGCGATTAGTTAGAAGCTAATGCTTTAACTTGCGCGTTCAAGCGGCTCTTATGACGAGCTGCTTTGTTTTTATGGATGATGCCTTTGTCAGCCATACGGTCGATTACTGGAACAAGCGATTTGTACGCTTCAGTAGCAACTGCATAGTCATTAGTGCTGATAGCAGCTAATGTGCGTTTAAGATAGGTACGAACCATAGAACGCAAGCTTGCGTTGTGTTTGCGTGCTTTAACGTTTTGACGAGCACGTTTTTTAGCTTGAGCAGAGTTTGCCACTCGTGCACTCCTTGAAATAGATTGGTCTGGGCGGGCTGAAACTCAACTGAAAACCAACATCAGAGGAATTATCACCAGCCCGTAAACAAGTGCCATATTTTGATTAAACTAAGCACCGAAGTCAAGTCTTGACATGCTTTGACAACATTTTAGATGCAGAAAAATTCTAAAGAAAACGTTAGATTAGTATTCCACCTAGGAGATCGTATAAAAAATGACTAAATCACTGACTCATCCCATCGTGATAGGTGCCACCGGCTTGGTGGGAAAACAACTGATAAAACGTTTGCAAGATGAGCCGACTTGCCAGCAGATTACTGCAGTGGTCAGAAAACATCAAAATGATCTGGATGCTTTGGATAAAGTTCAACAACTGGTACTGGAAGATTTCCTGATGTTGAATGATCAGGATGTCAGCAAGCATAGCCATGGTTTTAGCTGCCTGGGCAGCACCATGAAAAAGGCCGGATCCAAACAGGCATTTTATAGTATTGACTATACCATAAATGCTCACTTTGCAGAGCTGTTACAACAAACTTCAGCGCATTACCTGTTGCTGAGTGCAATGGGTGCCGATCCACAATCTCATTTTTACTATAATCGGGTCAAAGGTGAGCTGGAAGAATATGTACAAACATTGACTCTGGACAGAATCAGCCTGATTCGACCTTCATTGCTCATTGGTGAACGTCCAGAGCAGCGTTTTTTGGAAGATATCGCGCAGCAGGTTTACCACAAAGTATCGCGTTTTATTCCGGATAGTTTTGCGTATAAGCCAGTGATAGCCGAGCAGGTGGCTCATACTATGGTCGAGGCCGCGCTAACTCAGACGGTAAAATTTGAAATTTATGATAATTTACGCATACAAAAAATGAAATGAGGGGAAAACACCGTGTCTACAGCAGCATTTGTTACCTGTGACTTGTTAGATGATCATCCAGAATTAGAGCTTCAGGTGGTGACACCTTGCCTGGACGGTAAATTTTTTAAGAGTTATGGGGCGCGCAAAACCTTTGGCGGTCAGATTGTGACAGTAAAATGTTTTGAAGATAACTCGCGGGTGAAAGAGTTGTTGGCCACAGATGGAACAGGCAAGGTCCTGGTCGTAGATGGCGGTGCATCCATGCGCTGTGCCTTGATGGGTGACCTGATTGCAGAATCAGCGGTAAAAAATCACTGGAATGGCGTGATTATTTACGGTTGCGTTCGTGATGTCGATGCAATTGCTGAACTTGATCTTGGTGTGCATGCATTGGGGGCTATTCCACAGAAGAGCAATCGCAAGGGTGTAGGTGAAGTTGATATTTCTCTCTGCTTTGGTGGTGTCACGTTTAATGCAGGCGAGTATGTCTATGCAGACAATAATGGTATTGTGGTGTCCAAAACAGCCTTAGTGGCTTAATCGGCCGGAATCTGCATTTCTGCATGCAAGAATAACAACAAAACTCATCTGTACCCTGAAAGACAGGATGCTTAGATTCTGTCTTTCATTCATATAAAACAAAAATAGGAAAATACTATGTTGAGTCATCAGATCAAAGTCGCACAAGCCTTAGCCTCTTCAATCGCCCAAGGGGGACGTGGCATGGTCGGAACGCCATTTCCGAATCAGCCTGAAAAATCAATTAAGCTCTATGAATTTGAAGGTTCACCTTTTTGTCGTCGGGTGCGTGAAGTGCTGACCTTACTCAATCTGGATTATGAAGTTTATCCATGCCCTAAGGGCGGTACGAAATATCGTCCGGTCGTAAAACAGTTGGGCGGCAAGACCCGCTTTCCATTTTTGGTGGATGAAAATACCGGCGATCAGATGTATGAATCGCAGGAGATCATCCATCATCTATTCAAGCATTATGGCAAAATTGGCAAAACGCCAAAAAAATATGCAACTTATCCGAAAATTCCAGTTGCTGCTTTTGCCGGAACGATTATTAATGGCGCACGCGGAGTCTGGATCAATAAACAGGTGCTTGATCGTCCGGCACCGGAACAGCTATTGGAATTATGGGGTTTTGAAGCCAGTCCTTTTGTCCGGGTGGTACGTGGTATTCTCTCAGAGCTTGAAATTCCCTTTGTTTTTCATAATGTGGCCAAAGAACGTTGGCAGGATTATGGGCCAGCCAAGTTACGTTTAAAGCCGGGGAAATATGAACCGCTTGCGGGTGGCAAGCGTGAACAGTTGTTTGAAATGATGGGAAATACGATTCAGCTGCCTTATCTGGTCGATCCAAATACAGGGGTAAGCATGTTTGAATCAGCGGAGATTGTGAAATATTTAAAACAGCAATACGGTACTGCTTAAAGTAGGAAGCTTGTATAACTTCAAATATTTTCTATCTAGAACTGCCATCTTATCAACAGATGGCATTTTTTATCTGTGTTTAGTGTGAGAGATATTATGTGTCTCTAATGCGCATAAAACCAAATCTTATAAATAAATGAAAAAAATCATGATTTTTAGAGCTTTTTTGTTTATATTTTAATCTTCAATGGGGCATAACAATAAATATAAGGGGCGTAGAGGCAGTCTTGCCAGTACCTGTATTAATCGTTGAAGATGAATATGTCATTCAGCGCCGTTTAAAAATTATATTAACCAATCTAGGTTATAACGAAGACGTTCTGCTATTTGCCAACACGGTTAAAGAAGCATATTCCATAGTTCAGCAACAGCCGATTGTACTGGCCTTAGTAGATTTGGGGTTGCCAGATGGAAGTGGGATTTCAATTATTGAAAAAATCCGCGAACAGGACGCACAAGCGTTGATTCTGGTGGTGTCTGCCTGGAGTACCCAAGATAGCCTGTTTAGGGCAATTCAGGCCGGTGCGACCGGTTATGTGCTGAAAGAACGGGATGATGTTGAAGTCGCCTTGGCTATTCGCAGTATTTTGCGTGGCGGTGCACCGATTGATCCCTTTGTTGCCCGTGAAATTTTAAAACAGATTTCTATTCCCACCATTTCAGGAACAGTAGAACAGAACAGGCCAGCTGCGGATCAGGAAACGCTCACACAGCGGGAGCAGGAAATCCTGTCCTTGGTTGCGCAAGGTCTGAGTAATCGTGAAATTGCCGAGCAGCTCTGTGTATCACGCTATACCGTCGAAAGTCATATCAAGCATATTTACCGCAAACTCTCGGTCAGTAAACGTACCAAGGCGGTCAGTACCGCACGGCATCTGGGAATTCTGTAATGTCATCTGCCTGTTCCAGAAGCAGCAAACGGCAGCGACTGAAATGGATCGGTGTTTTTGTCCTGTGCAGCTGGCTTTGCTTGTTCTGTAGTATCAGTCAGGCACAAAACCATTTTCAGATTAATGATCTTTGTCAGGTGAAGATCGAATATATTCAGAAGGTTCAGGCTCAGGGTCCTACCGAGATGCCGACATCAGGCTGGCAAAGCGTACGTTTGCCGGATAACTGGCAGAATAACTGGAAGAATTATCATGGGGGTGCCTGGTACAAGATTGTCTGGCGTTGGTCATGTCAGGACAACATCCGCCTTGCAGAACCGGTTGCCTTTTCTATTGATTATATTAATTCGGCAGGTGCCGTGTTCCTGAATGGTGACTTGCTTTGGTCTGACCGGAACTTGCAAGAGCCCTTGTCGAAAAGCTGGAATATGCCACGTTACTGGGTTTTCCCGATTAGCGGTTTGCGTAAAGACAGTAATGAAATCCTGATTTATGTAAATGGCTACAGTTTCCAAAGCGCGGGCCTGGGCAATATTCAGTTTAATAATGTGTTGGTGAATAGCCAGCAGTATTTGGAAAAAATCTGGGATCGCCGTACCGTATTCCAGATCAATATGATTTTCTCTGCCACGATTGGGCTGATCTGTTTCATTATCTGGTTATTCCGGCGTTCAGAAACCACTTTTGGCTGGCTGGCACTCAGTTCACTGTTGTGGATTCTGTTTATTTCCAATGTCTTGACTACAGAAAATTTTCCATTTCGCTCCACGATTTCGGCAGCTAAAGCCAATATGCTTTTTTTCATTGCCTATATCCATTGTTTTTGTCTATATCTGATCCGCTTTGTAAAACAGAAATTTAAGCAGTTGGAGCGAGGATTTATTCTGGTCAGCATTCTGTCCAGCCTACTGGTGATGATCAGTCCTTTGGATTATTTGGAGCAGGTACTGGGTGGAGTGTTTATCATCTATGTATTGCTCTTTGTCAGTTGTACTGTGTATATCAGCTATCAGGCCATCAAAACCCGAAATGGAGAATATCTCTTCCTGACGTTATGTCTTTGGGGGATTTTGCTGTGTGTAGTTATCGACCTGATCATGTTGAACCAAACCAAGGTCAATGAATTTTCACCTTTATCTCCCTATACCTCACCGATTATTACCTTGTTTGTGGTGCTCATTATGGGTACACGCTTGAATCGTAATGTCAGGAAAATCGAAAAATTTAATAGCCAGTTAGAACGTAAAGTCCAGCAGGTCAGTGCCGACCTGAATAAAAGCCTGAGCGATAAACATCAATTGGAGCTGACCAATGTTCGTCTGCAAGAGCGGATTAATCTGTCACATGAACTGCATGACGGGTTGGGAGGGTCTATTGTCCGTTCCATGATTCTGGTGGATCAAAGTAGCGAAACAGTTTCTAAACAGCAGTTTCTTTCCATGCTGAAACTGCTCAGAGATGATCTCAGACAAATCATTGACAGTGGTTCATCTATTGAAAATAAAGTCCCACAAACGCCGGTACTCTGGATCGCACCGGTACGTTATCGTTTTACCCAGCTGATGGAAGAAATGGGGATTGTAGTTGAATGGTCATTTCCAAAAGTCTGGCAGCGTGAACCGACGGCATTACAGTGTTTGACCTTGATCCGAGTAGTCGAAGAAAGTCTGACCAATATCATTAAGCATAGTCAGGCCAGTCAGGTAAAAGTCAGTCTGGAATATTCCCAGCCACATCAGCTTACTTTAAGCATTCAGGATAATGGCATCGGTTTCGATGCTGACATGGTGCAAAAAAATGGTCTGAGTATTGGAATGCGCAGCATGAAAATGCGGGTTGAGCGCATGGGAGGATTGTTCCAGATTGAATCTGAACAAGGAGATACGCTGATTCGTGTTGTATTAGAGCTGTATCAGCCTTAATTAGTTAGAATTCTAGACTCTAAAAATAAAAAAGAGGATCATGTGATCCTCTTAAAATTATTGCCTAAATAGAACCGTGGAAAGATTACTCGTCTTCTGGCGGTGGAACCAGCATCAACACGGCTTCATTTAATAATGCAGCAACATCTTCCAGAATTTCTTCATCAGCGAAGTCTTCACCGAATAACAGCGCTTCACCATCTGCAAGCTGTTTGAGTTTTGCGGTAAATGTCTCAGAGATGCACACACCCTCACCATTTGCCCAGAACAGAACGTCGCCGTCCGTTTCAGTATAAAGCAGGCGTGACGCAGGTTCGAGCATCAGGCTATAGCCCTGATCGAGTGCTTCTTCCAGATCACCTGTACCGATTTCTTCTGCTTCAGGCAGGTTTTCAGGATATTTAGGTTCGGACATCAAGCTCATGATGGCATCTTCGAGAACATTGGAATTATGCAGTTGCTGCATGATGTGTTCTTTCAGATATTCCAGCTCATTGCTGCTCACTTCACCGATAGCACCGACTTGATCACGGATGATATCCAGCAATGGGTTACGCAGCGTTTCATTTTCAGAGAATTTATCCCCGACACGATCCATCATGTCACTGATATTTGGCATGCGGAAACCGAATGAATAAGTCAGGCAGTCATCTTCAGCCACGCCGTAATGAGCCAGACCAGGCGGCACATAGAGCAAATCGCCAGGTGCCAGCACTTCATCAAAGTTCACTTCTATTTCAGGCAATAATTTAAGCGGTTGACCCGGAACAAATGGAGTTTCGGTATCACACATTTGCCCAAGCTGCCAGCGACGATGGCCATAGCCTTGTACCAGAAACACATCATAGAAATCGAAATGCTTGCCGACTGAACCGCCTTGCGGTGCATAAGACACCATGATGTCATCGCGACGCCATTGTGGAATAAATGGGAATTTTTTCCAAAGTGCCGACAGGTCAAATGAATAGTGATCTACAGCCTGAACCAAAAGCGTCCAGAGCTTGGGCATTTTCTGGAAATCTGCTTTGAGCAAAGGTGAAGATTTCACGCTCCATTGATTCGGATCACGATCTTTCTGCTTGATGAGACGGGCAGTGACATGTTCTTCAAGCGCAAGTTCCATCACATCATTGGGTTCAAGCAAACTGGCGATTTCAGGCATTGCATTACGCACCAGTAAAGGTTTCTTTTGCCAGTATTCGCTAAGGAATTGTTCAGCGGTAATACCGCCTAATACGTCTAAAGGTTGAGACATAGATTACAGCCTGAATTTAAATGGGAGATTAAGGAACCAAAATTTTTAATTCACGAAGAATATGACAGAGCTTGATCATTGGCATGCCCATCAGCGTGGTCTGATCTTGTCCGATCATTTCTTCAAACAAGCTGATACCGAGGCTTTCACATTTGAAACTGCCTGCACAATGCAAAGGTTGTTCAATTTCGACATAACGCTCGATTTCGACCTGAGACAGTTTGCGGAACTTGACTTTATAGTGTTCAACCAGACTTTGTTCAAAACCGGTCGATAGCTGCTGCACACTGAGCGCAGTACTAAAATAGACAATCTTGTCCGAGTTGGCTTGTAGCTGGCGAATGGCCTTTTCAGTCGTTAACGGTTTACCAATAAAAATATCCGGCGCACCTTCACGCCATGCCACCTGATCTGAGCCGATCACAATCGCTTCTGGATTTTGTTCAGCAATATATCTGGCTTTCTCAAAAGCCAGTCGTTGTGCCAGATCATCTGCGTGATTTTCCCCGCGAGGAGATTCATCGATATCCGGTACCATGGAAATGTAATCAATATGCAGACGATCCATCAGCGCTTTGCGGGTTTGACTGGATGATGCCAAGATAATCTGTGCAGAATTCATTAGACAGCATATTCCTCAAGAATATTTAACGGTACATAAGCCAGAACAGCTTTGTGGCAGGCTTGCAGCTTGATCGGTGGCGCCTGACCTGCTTCATAGGCTTCTACCCAGCGCGTTACGCAGATACACCAGAAATCGCCCGGTTGCAGGCCCGGGAAGTCCAGTTCGGGCAAAGGCGTAATCAGGTCATTACCGACTTTTTGAGAAAAATTCAGAAATTCTGAAGTCATTTGTGCGCATACCGTGTGCTGGCCCAGATCGGTGGTCGCAGTATGGCAAAAGCCATTGCGGAAATAACCGGTAATCGGATCGAAGCAACAGCTGGACAAAGGCTCACCTAACACGTTCAAACGGTTAAGATTTGGATCAGGATGTATCGACATAGGGACTGAATCTAAAAGAGGCTTTTTTCTATCATAACAAAACTTTGGCATTCATAATGTTTTCTGCAAAAGATGCTAACCTTTTTCTGCATAATCATTTAAAATCGCCTGGTTTTAATATCTATAAAGTGAGCTCTACATGAACTTTCAGCGTATGACTGACCTCGATTTAGCAGGTAAACGTGTTCTGATCCGTGAAGATTTAAACGTTCCTGTTAAAAATGGTGTGATCACCAGCGATGCGCGTCTTCGTGCAGCATTGCCAACGATTAAAGCAGCACTAGAAAAAGGCGCTGCAGTCATGGTGTATTCTCATCTGGGTCGTCCGGTTGAAGGTGAGCCTAAAGCTGAACAGTCACTTGCTCCTGTAGCGGCTTACTTGACTGAAGCTTTGGGCCAAGAAGTGAAACTGTTTACTGACTATTTAGATGGCGTTGATGTTCAGCCAGGTCAGGTAGTTCTACTGGAAAATTGCCGTTTTAACGTCGGCGAGAAGAAAAACAATCCTGAACTTGCAGCAAAATATGCAGCATTGTGTGATGTATTCGTGATGGATGCCTTTGGTACAGCACACCGTGCAGAAGCATCTACTGAAGGCGTAGCGCGTCTGGCTAAAGTTGCAGCTGCAGGTCCTTTACTGGCAGCTGAACTTGATGCGCTTGGTCGTGCACTGCAAACCCCTGAAAAACCAATGGTGGCGATTGTTGCAGGTTCTAAAGTTTCAACCAAGCTCGACGTTTTGACCTCACTTTCTGACATCTGTGATCAATTGATCGTCGGTGGAGGTATTGCTAACACTTTTCTTGCTGCGGCAGGCTATAACGTGGGCAAATCATTATGTGAAAAAGACCTGATCGACACAGCAAAAGCAATTGCTGCAAAAGTATCAGTTCCACTTCCAACTGATGTTGTGGTTGCAGATGCCTCTGAAATCAACTTTGAAGACTTCCTGGGTTCATTGGCTGCTGCGAAAGCAACGGTAAAAAACGTTGCAGATGTTGCTGACAACGACATGATTCTGGATGTAGGTCCGGAAACTGCGAAAGCATTTGCAGAAATTCTGAAAACTTCTAAAACGATTCTTTGGAATGGCCCGGTCGGTGTATTTGAAGTAGATCAATTCGGTGAAGGGACTAAAACTTTATCTTTAGCGATTGCTGAATCGGAAGGTTTCTCGATTGCGGGCGGTGGTGACACACTTGCTGCGATTGATAAATACGAAGTGGCTGACAAAATTGGTTATATCTCGACGGGTGGCGGTGCATTCCTTGAATTCGTTGAAGGTAAAACCCTTCCTGCTGTTGCGGTACTGTTAGAACGTGCTTAATTGTATGTCCTAAGCTAAAAGCTGGCCCAGTGCCAGCTTTTTTTATGTCATTTTTTTGACAGTGAAAACTTACCCTTCATGGCTTCGTCATTAAAATGCAATAAATCTGTCATAAGATGCAGTCATTAAATCACCAAATGACGAGAATACGTGATGAAGAAACAGTTAACTATCGCAGTATTATTAGCAGCTTCTCTGGCACTGACTGCATGTGCAAAACAGGAAAGCGCACCAGAAGCTGAAGCAGAAAGCTCGGCAGCAGTGGCGGATCAGGCGGTGACTCCAGAACAGCAAGCTGCCATTGATGCCATTGATCAGCCAATTCTAGACGAAAAAAATACCGATATCCCGGCTGAAGTTGCCAATGCGCCAGCCGATGAAGCAACTGCAGACGAGTCAGTTGCTGCGACTTCATGATGTGACACAAAATCCCTGCAAATGCAGGGATTTTTTTTAAATAGTGTTATTTGTTGCTGAATTGAAACCTTTGAACATGTAGAATATGTGGCATTCACTGGGAGGATATTATGGCTCTTATTTCATTGCGCCAGCTCTTGGATCACGCCGGCGAACATGCTTACGGCGTACCAGCATTTAACGTAAACAACTTAGAACAAATGCGTGCAATTATGCTTGCAGCAGATGCAACCAATTCACCTGTTATCGTACAAGCATCTGCGGGTGCGCGTAAATATGCAGGCGCTCCGTTCTTGCGTCACCTGATTTTGGCTGCAATTGAAGAATGGCCACATATTCCAGTGGTAATGCATCAAGACCACGGTACGAGCCCTGACATTTGTCAACGTTCAATCCAGTTAGGCTTTTCATCAGTGATGATGGACGGTTCACTCGGTGAAGACGGTAAAACACCAACTTCATATGAATATAACGTTGATGTGACTCGTCGTACAGTTCAAATGGCACATGCGTGTGGCGTATCTGTTGAAGGTGAAATCGGTTGTTTGGGTAGCCTTGAAACAGGTATGGCGGGTGAAGAAGATGGCGTAGGCGCAGAAGGCGTACTGGATCATTCTCAACTCCTCACTTCAGTTGAAGAAGCACGTAGCTTCGTTGCTGATACCAATGTTGATGCGCTTGCAATTGCAGTAGGTACTTCACACGGTGCGTACAAGTTCACGCGTCCACCTACAGGTGATATTCTTGCGATTGACCGCATTAAAGAAATTCACGCAGCACTTCCAAATACGCATCTTGTCATGCACGGTTCAAGCTCTGTGCCACAAGAATGGTTGGCAGTGATTAACCAGTATGGCGGCGACATCAAGGAAACTTACGGTGTTCCGGTTGAGCAGCTGGTTGAAGCGATCAAACACGGCGTGCGCAAGATCAACATCGATACTGACTTGCGTTTAGCATCTACCGGTGCAATGCGTCGTATGATGGCAGAAAAACCAAGCGAATTCGATCCACGTAAATTCTTCAGCGCAACTGTAGATGCAATGAAGCAAATCTGTATCGATCGTTACGAAGCTTTCGGTACTGCAGGTAATGCAGACAAGATTCGCCCAATTTCTTTAGAGAAAATGGTGTCACACTATAAATAATTCCCAGTGAATCATTTATAAAAAAAGCCCACTGCAAATGTGGGCTTTTTTGTAGACTCATAAATATCAAGAATAAGAGCAGCATATGGAACTGATTTTCGCAGCAGCGCTATGCAGCGTTGCGGTCTCAATATTATTAAAAGTCGCCAAAAATAAGGACTTGAGTCAGATACACATGATTAGCTGGAACTATATGACAGCCAGTCTCTTGTGTTTTTTCTGGTTTAAGCCTGATATTCAGCATATTTCAATGTCTCAGACACCTTGGTTGCTTATTCTGGCTCTGGGCATTTTACTTCCGAGCGTATTTCTGTTTCTGGCCAAGGCTTTGCAAACGGCTGGAATTTTAAAAACCGAAATTGCCCAGCGACTCTCGGTAGTTTTGTCACTGGCTGCAGCCTATTTCATTTTTCAGGAACAATTTAATCAGCTGAAAATACTCGGGATCGCTTTAGGCATTGGCGCAGTGTTGTGCATCCTGTTTTCACATCGACAAAGTACAGGACAGGGCAATCAGGGAATGTTGTATCTAGGCTTGGTCTGGGTCGGTTATGCGCTAATAGATGTATTGTTGAAATACACGACCAGTCTAGGTTTGCAATTCGCCGTGGCGCTGAATCTGATGTTTGTCTGCGCCCTGATCATTTCGATGGGCTATCTGTTAATCAAATATAACAGCTTGGGCTCGATGCAGAATATCGGTGCTGGTCTGTTATTGGGTGTCCTGAATTTTGCCAATATTGCTTTCTATGTCAAAGCCCATATGCTGCTTAAGGATTCACCTGCGATCGTCTTTGCTGGCATGAATATTCTGGTGGTGGTATTTGGTGTGATAGCAGGTCTGGTATTCTTTAAAGAACGGCTCAAACCTGCAAGTACTCTAGGATTACTGCTAGGCTTGACTAGTGTGATTTGCCTAGCTTATGCAATGTCTGCTTGACATAAGAGGATGCAAATTCAATCGGATGTCGGAGCAGGTCACCTGCTTCGGCCAGTCCAAGCAATAAACCGGCCTGTTGGCAGTCTGGACAGTGCGGATAACGATGCTGTTGCTCTTTATAGTGCTGGAGATAAATTTTATCGCAATGATGGCATTCAAATTTCAGGGATTTGGATGTAAGGAGCGACATAGATGACCTCTATTGTTATTCTATTAGATGTAAATTAAATAAAGCAAAAAATAGGCCCGAATTGATATGGAAAGGGGCGCTTGACCCCTTTTATAGCATAAATTCCTTACAGTTTGGTGAAAATATCTTCAGCAGGTAGGCGTGATTTAGGTAGTTTGGCATTGAGATCATTTTCACTGCGATAGCCTAAAGTCAGCAATACAGAGGGGATCAAGCCTTGTTCTGCAAGTTGTAATTCTTCACTAATCATCTCTTCGTCAAAGCCGCCAATTGGTGTGGCATCGACACCTTCAATTCCGGCAGCCAAGAGCATTTGACCGAGTGCAATAAAGGTCTGGTTTTCAGCCCAACGCTGAATATCACCTTTTTCATTACGATAATAATGAATATAACCTGCACGGGTATTTTTCTGACCTTCTTTGGCGGATTCATCTTTAAATCGGCCACTGAGATCATCGCGGTTCAATAAGTTTTCCAGATGCAACTCATTAATATCGGCTTTGGTGCAGAATAAAATGGTATGAGATGAATCCAGAACTTTGGGTGCATTGTAGGCATAAGTACCAACCAACGCTTTGGCAATGCGCTGTTTGGCTGCATCATGATCGGCAATAAAAAAATGCCAAGGCTGAATATTGATTGAAGAGGGTGTCAGACGCAAAATTTCTAATAAGCGCTCGAACTGTTCTGCCGGGATTTTCTTGCTAGGATCATAGGCTTTAGTGGTATAGCGGGTCTGTGTGATCTTGAGTAAATCCATCAATGGACTCCAATCTTTTTAAATAAACAGCGAGTAGAAGTTTTAAATATATACATTTTTCACATCCCCTGATTATTACAATAAAAAAGCATCAGGCAAAGCCTGTTTTGAGATGATCTTGAGCTGGATTCAAGCAAAACTTAGAGTTAAATCAGATTAAAATCCAGTTTTTGTCTATTGGCACTTTTAAGCGAGAAGCGTTTAATAAGAGGCATCGCCAGCAACATGCAAATAGGTTAGCGGATGCAAGTGACCAATTACTTTAAACACAAACTGAAAACCCAGCAGCAAATCGGCTTATGGATTGGATTGGCAGATGCCTATGGAACCGAGATTGCGGCAAATGCAGGTTATGACTGGCTGCTGATTGATGGTGAGCATGCACCCAGTGATTTGAGAACGACTTTGTCGCAACTGCAAAGTATTGCTGCTTATCCCTCGCAAGCAGTGGTACGACCACCCATTGGTAGCGTACAACTGATCAAGCAACTCCTTGATATCGGTGCACAAACGCTGTTGATTCCGATGGTAGAAACCGTGGAACAGGCCGAACTCATGGTCAGGGCAGTCCGTTATCCGCCTGAAGGAATTCGTGGCGTTGGTGCTGCACTGGCACGTGCCACCCGCTGGAACAGCATTCCAAATTATTATCAGACGGCACATGAAGAAATCTGTTTATTAATCCAGATTGAATCGGTCACAGGACTTGAAAATCTGGATGCTATTCTTCAGATCGACGGGATTGATGGCGTGTTTATTGGCGCCGTTGATCTATCTGCCACTATGGGTTATCAAGGTGATCCGAATCATCCTGAAGTACAAAAAGCTGTAATTGATGCAATCCAGCGGATTCGTTCTGCAGGCAAAGCTGCAGGAATTCTGTCAACCCAGCATGAAGTGACGCAAAAATATATCGAACTTGGCACTGAGTTTGTAGCAGTGGGCGTAGATACCAGTGTTTTGATGAATTCCTTGCGTGATCTATTGGGGAAATATAAAAAGGATATCAATGTGATTAATCCGACTAGCGGTTATTAATCAACAAGAGATTCTGAATGAATAGCTTGCTTAGATTTTTAGTTTATTTTTAACCGGAAATTCTTTAGATGAGCTATTCATTCAGCCATAAGAAAATCATAATGAACCTTCAAGATGCAGAACAATTTTTACAAGAACAGCAGAACATCTTAGAGAACCAACGTCAGCAAAAAACTAGACGAGTGCAACAAGCCTTTTTTATGATTCACGTACTGTTTGTAGCCTTAAATGCTATTCTCTTGATCCTAAATTATCAAAAGACGGGAGAGTGGAACTTGCCGTACCTCGGGCTGAGTTTCATGTCTCTAATATTGATTTTAAGGTATTTAAATACAGGTTTTGTTTATCAACGGAAATGAAGTAACGTTAAAATGAATTTTAGATCATAAAAATCAAAAGCCTAATAATTAACAAAGCATGAAAAAAGTTCTTAAAAATCCCATTCTATTGTCATTACAATGTAATTTTGCTTTTGCTGGATAAATAGCTTACACTGGTTGCACTTCAAGCAAGTACTGTTCTTGCTTCTATTATTATTTTAAGCTGATTGTGATGTACTTTTTAGTTCAAGTATTTGAACTCAAATAAGATCTACTAACCATAGAACTATTATGTAAACTAGGTTGTTATTAATCTCTCTCCATATAGTCACAAAAAGCTCATATCGTGTGAGTAAATATTTTGATCAAAATCAATGAATGGCATATTGCCACTGCCGCTGATGGCAATGAAATTAACGTGAAACTGGTTCCATTAAAGCGCAAGCAAAATACAATGGACGGTTTTATCTGGGTTGAGGTCGGTAAAATGATTCAATTGCCAACGGGTGAGGAATTTCAGTTCAATCTCGATGGTAAAAGTTTCTATACTGGGGTAAACCAGCTTTATCGTCTGTGTTAAGCAGATCAATATCGTAAAAAGTGGCTGATTAATATCGCCACTTTTTTAGTTTCAGGGTATCAAAACTTTGATCTTCCTGAATTTCCAGAATCTCTGCACTGTCTTCTTTCCAGTCGCCTAGTACAATTCTTCTTTTCTGGGCTAACTGATGAATGGCTGCGCGATGCGTATGACCATGGATCAGTACATCTACATCCTGTAATGCCAGCTCAACTGCATGTGGGTTGACGTCCATCACTTCATAGCTTTTAAACTGTTGTGCCTGATGGCTTTGTTGACGAAAGCGGTTGGCTAGTCTGGCACGAAAGCTGAGCGGCATTTTGCGTAATACGCCTAAAACCCAAGGATGACGAATTATTTTTCTAAACCGTTGATAGGACACATCGTCGGTACACAGAGCATCGCCATGTTCAATGCGATATCGGGTCGAGCCAATATTAAAATGGGCAATCTCTGGCAAAAGTTGTCCAGAAAATTGATCCAAAAAATCCTGACCTAAGGCAAAGTCCCGATTACCTACCAGAAAATAAACCTGATTGCCTGCTTGAGTGAACTGTTTTAACGCAGTAACAATCTCGTCCAACCATGGAGAGGTATAGTCATCGCCAATCCAAGCATTGAACCAGTCACCCAGAATATACAGGTGGGTGTTTCGATCTTGATATTCAGTTAATAAATCTAAAAACCCCCGAACAAGTCGAGGGTGATCAGGTGACAAATGTAAATCTGAGATAAACAGATAGATCACGAATCTTTTCCTTGTTTAATTTAATCCCTCCCGACCTCCCTTTGAAAAAGGGAGGAAAACCTTATTTTGATAAAAGGTGATTCCCTCCTTTATTAAAGGACTTGCGTAGCAGTGCTACTCAGGGAGGATTTAAACTTATTCAGAAATGATTTTTGCAGATTCGATTACTACATTTTCTAGAGGAACGTCAGCGTGGTAGCCACGGTTGCCAGTACGTACGTTTTTGATTTCGTTCACAACGTCCATACCTTCAACCACTTTACCAAATACCGCATAACCCCAACCTTGAGCAGTTTTGCCAGAGTGGTTAAGGAATGAGTTGTTTTTCACGTTAATGAAGAACTGAGCAGAAGCAGAGTGCGGTGCCTGAGTACGCGCCATTGCAATCGTACCTTCGTCATTGGTCAAGCCGTTGTCTGCTTCGTTTTCGATTGCATCACGTGTTGCTTTTTCCTTGAAGTTTTCATCCATGCCGCCGCCTTGGATCATGAAACCATCAATAACACGGTGGAAAATTACGCCGTCATAAAAACCGTCACGTACGTATTCTAAAAAGTTAGCTACGGTTTTAGGTGCTTTTTCAGCATTGAGTTCTAGAACAATACGACCTTTATTGGTGTTTAATTCGACTTGAGGAAAACTCATTGTGTAATCTCCTGATCATGGACGAGTGCCATGGTTTTTTCTGAATGAGTGAAGCATAAGCAAACTACATTCGACAAGGCAAGTAAAAACATTATTTTCTTTGTTAAAAGCATAAAAATAATACCTTATTTATACGTTGATTTATCAAGGCATTTCAAATGCTGCCAGACAGGGCGTTATATTCCAGACAGGCGCGAATTGAATCATTTTCTGATTCCGTAAAGCGTTGATATTTTAGTTTTGGGCAGCTTACTGTATTTTCAATTTTTAAAATGAGTGAATTGAAATCAAATACCGTAGTTAGCGGTTGAGAGATTAAGCACCTATAGTTAAACTAAGGAACTTTGATAATGAATATACGTACAACTTGTACGATGAAATATTCGTTAATCCCTTTTTAACTTTAGAAGTGAATGATTGATCATGAAGCCAAATGATGTTGTGACATCTCTGCCCGAGAACCCGACCCAGAAGAACAATGCAGTCGATTCAGTGCAGCAGCAAGAACAACAACCAGGCTTGGACTTTGTACGTCAGGTCATTACCGATGATTTAGCCGCTGGTCGTACTCAACAGGTGGTGACGCGTTTTCCGCCTGAGCCGAATGGCTATTTACATATTGGCCATGTGAAAGCAATTTGCTTGAACTTCGGAATTGCTGAAGAATTTAAAGGTGTGTGTAACCTGCGTTTTGACGATACCAACCCGGATGCCGAAGAGCAGGAATATGTGGATGGTATTGCCAATGATGTGAAATGGCTGGGTTTCCAATGGGAAGGCGAGCCGCGTTATGCATCAAGCTATTTCGATCAACTTTATACCTGGGCAGTTCAGCTGATTGAGCAGGGCGATGCCTATGTGGATTTGCAAAGCCCTGAAGAGATCCGTTTAAACCGCGGTAATTTCGTTGAGCCAGGCAAGAACTCGCCACAACGCGATGCAAGGGTTGCAGAAAATCTGGAGCGTTTTGAGAAAATGCGCAGCGGTGAATATGCAGAAGGTCAGGCCGTTTTACGTGCCAAGATCGATATGACTTCACCGAACGTGCATATGCGTGATCCAATTTTATACCGTATCTTGCATTCTGAACACCATCAGACTGGCGATAAATGGAAAATTTATCCAATGTATGACTATGCGCATCCACTTTCTGATGCAATTGAAGGTATTACCCATTCACTCTGTACCCTGGAATTCCAGGATCACCGTCCGTTCTATGATTGGGTAGTGGCAAAAGTTAAATCACCATCCGTGCCACGTCAGTACGAATCTAGCCGTTTAAATGTGGACTATACCATCACCTCAAAACGCAAATTGCGTAAGCTGGTTGAAGGTGGCTATGTTCAGGGCTGGGATGATCCACGTATGCCAACTGTAGTGGGTATGCGCCGTCGTGGTTTCACACCTGAAGGTCTGCGTGATTTCTGTCAACGTGTCGGTGTGTCGAAGGTTGATGGCAGTATTGTCGATGTAGCCATGCTGGAATATTGTATTCGCCAGTCTCTTGAAAATACCGCCGCTCGTGGTATGGCCGTGTTAAATCCATTAAAAGTGACTTTAACCAACTTGCCAGCCGATATGGACCTGACCCATTCACGTCATCCGAATGTCGATATGGGCGAGCGCGTTATTCCATTGACGACTGAACTGTATATTGACCGTAAAGACTTTGAAGAAGAGCCACCAAAAGGCTTTAAACGTTTGATTCCAGGTGGCGAAGTCCGTTTACGTCACGCCTATGTCATCAAATGTGACGAAGTCATTAAAGATGAAAATGGCGAAGTGGTTGAACTGAAATGTTCGATTGATCCTGAAACTTTAGGTAAAAATCCTGAAGGTCGTAAGGTGAAAGGCGTGATTCACTGGGTATCTGCAACAAAAGGCGTTCCTGCTGAAGTGCGTATATACGACCGTCTGTTTACGGAGTCTGATCCTGAAGTGGGCGATGACTTCTTGGCAAACCTCAACCCTGAATCATTGAAGGTGGTTCAGGCCGTGATTGAGCCTGCTTTGGCACAAGCTCAGCCAGAAGACCGTTTCCAGTTTGAGCGTGAAGGCTATTTCGTGGCAGATCAATATGATCATTCCAGCGAAAAACCGGTATTTAACCGTATTCTGGATCTTAAGGACAGCTTTAAACCAGGCAAATAAGCTGGTTTAAGTCAGAATGTAAAAAGCCCAACTCTGGTTGGGCTTTTTCAATACAACAGGGAAAATTGCATGATTGTGCGTGATAAGAATAATAGTTTGGGTTTACTGTTTGCCTGGCAGGGAACGATTCTGCCCAAGGTGCTGCCCGCATTAATCTTGGTGGTCTTTATTTCCGCTTTACTGGTGTATTTGAGTCAGGCGCATTTCGTCAGCCTTCCTGCTGTCCCGGCAATTGGCTTTACGATTTTTGGTGTCATTCTCTCGATTTTTTTAAGTTTTAGAAATACGGCCTGCTATGAGCGATGGTGGGAAGGGCGAAAGCTCTGGGGTGCGCTGATTGCCACCACGCGCCATTTATGCCGTGACAGCCATGTTCTGGACGAGCCAACCCGTGAAGTTTTGCTATATCGCATGATGCTGTTTACCCATCTATTACGGGACCGATTGAGACAACAGATGTCCAGCATTCAGGCTTATCAGACCACTGCCGGTTTTGAACCCGAATCATTCGAGCAACTGCCCATGCAAATCAATCCATCACAATGGGTGCTGGAACAGATGCAAAAAGAGCTGGTACAGCAATATAAACAGGGTAAGATCAGCGATATTATTTATAACAACCTGAATCAGCATACTGTGGCCTTGGGAGATATTCAGGCTGGTTGTGACCGAATTTTGTCAACGCCATTACCATTTTCTTATTCGGTATTATTACATCGTGCGGTTTATTCTTTTTGCTTTATCCTGCCTTTCAGTTTGCAGGCAAATTTAGGCCTGTGGACGCCGATTCTGGTCGGGTTGATTGCTTATATGCTACTCGGGCTCGATGAGCTCAGTGCGGAGCTGGAAGAACCCTTTGGCTTGCAGGATAACGATCTACCGCTAGATTCAATTGTACGGCTGGTAGAGCGGGAAACCCTAAGCTCTTTAGGTAAAGCACTACCTGAGGCAATTCAAGCCAGAAAAGGCTATTTGACTTGATTCCTTATCAACATCATCAAAATGTAAAACACGAACTTAAAATTTCTTGCTCACAAAAAATCATCGGCAGGCTGAGCTTTAAATTAACGATGTTTAAGATTGGTCAGGTCTGACACTTTGGTTTTAGCCTGATCTTGCAATTCACGGTATTGTTGCAAACGCAGATTGGCTTTATCTCTGAGTTTTTTCTTGATGTACAGCGCCAATGCGAAACTGGTGGTGGTCAGGGTCAGGAACATGC
This sequence comes from Acinetobacter lwoffii, assembly GCA_013530545.1. GTDB lineage: Bacteria > Pseudomonadota > Gammaproteobacteria > Pseudomonadales > Moraxellaceae > Acinetobacter > Acinetobacter lwoffii_G. Next base: position 8,732 of record SPVA01000119.1, on the reverse strand, counting down.
TGTTCATAAAACTCATCATCGAGCTGATATAACCAATCGTGGTCAGACGATTCATCATATAAATCACTTGCGGGCTGCTTTCTACGCCGGTAATGGCCCAGGTACACAAATGTTCGCAATTATTAATAATCAGATGATAGTTATTTTCATGCATTCTGGACCGCATGCGGCGTACTACTTTACGACCTTTATATTTTGTCGAATCATAATGCTGCATATGAATCGGTTTGCCATGACTGAATTTTTCAATCGAGGTGATTTCAATGGGGCGTTTCTTGAATAAATGCGCAAAGCCGGAATAATGAATGACACGACCACGTCCGGCGTAAATCCCATGATGGGTATAACCGAAATGTTTAACCATAAGGTGTGCGCCTATGGGAAACCGTTTAGTCTGTTGCATATCAGAATTAAGCCATTTAAAAAGCATTGTCTTTTAATAGGAAGTGTACTGTGTTTTGCTAAATTAATCGATGCCTTGCCTGAGTTTCAGATCAGAATTGAAGAGTTATTAAGCCAAATTTAAAGGGATTTAAAGAAAGCAGAATTTAGAACATATTCTTCTGATAAAGGTTTTAAATAGCCTAAGCAAGCCTTAACATTTCTTCAAATCAAAGGGGATCAAATGAGTTGTTTAGAGTTTTCCTGCCTGATCTCTGAAGTTTTAAAGTTGGAGTTAATAAACTATGCTGAAATAGAGAAGACCAAACCCTTCAACTATAAACTTTCAAGCATAAAAAAAGCACCTGACTACGCAAGTGCTTTCTTTATACGGCTGTAACCTTGGCCGATTACTGCAATGGCAAGTGCTGAAGTTCATTCAGTTCTTTACGGCTATAGCCGCGAGATACCAGAACCTTTTTAATTCCGATGATGATTTCTTCATCAGTGGCTTTAGAAAGTGCTTCAAGAAGCTGTTCATTTGTCTTGCAAGAGCAATCATTTTCAACACAAGCAATTTGATTCTTGTGTTCATTGTGTTGTTCATTAGAAAACAACTTTTGCCAAAAACTCATAGAGCCTTCATACAACAACCTAACATAGAGTGAAATATAGCCAATTAAATAAATAAAGCAATAGGACCTATGTGATAAAAGCAGCAGTCAGGCTAGAAAATTTCCGATTGAAGCCCGAAGGTCTAACGATATTTCTTGCTGTACAAGTCAATATTTATTATTAAACATATGATTTTAAATATAAAAAATGGAGCTTTAAAAAGCTCCATTATTGTAACAATATAATAAATTGAAACAAACTCTTTATACTTTTTCTAATAAGACACCCGTCTCAACATGGTGCGTATACGGGAACTGGTCAAACATGGCGAACTTGCTGATTCTATGCGTTTGAGACAACTGTTTCAGATTGTCATATAAGGTATCTGGATTACAAGAAATGTAAATAATACGCTGGAAACGCTGTAACAGTTTCAGCGTTTCATCATCAATACCAGCACGCGGTGGATCGACAAATACCGTATCAAAATCATAAGTCGAAATGTCAATTTGTGCTTCCTGCAAACGACGGAAAACACGTTCGCCATTATAGGCTTGAGTGAATTCTTCGGCAGACAGACGCGCAACCTGAATATTTTCAATCTGGTTCTGCTCAATATTCCACTCAGCTGCATAAACTGAAGATTTGGCTAATTCAGTGGCCAAAACACGGCGGAATTTGGTCGAAAGCGGCAGGGTAAAGTTCCCATTGCCACAGTAGAGTTCCAGCAAATCTTTATCTGATTGTTCCGCTGCATCACATGCCCATTCCAGCATTTTTTGACAAACTTGTGCATTCGGCTGAGTGAAGCTGCTTTCGATCTGCTTGTATTTATAGCGACGATCAAAGACCGATAGCTCTTCCACCACATATTCATCAGTCAGGACGAATTTCTGGCCACGGCTTCGGCCAATCAGTTTGATATTCAGCTTTTCCGCCAGGGCTTTCGCGGCAGGTTCCCAGCTTTCATCCAGCTTGCGGTGATAAATCAGGGATACCAGAACCTGACCACTTAACGTCGCCAGAAAATGGACTTCAAATAGACGATGACCCAGATTGGCATCTGCCTTGAATGCTGCCAGTAGTTGCGGCATCAAGTCATTAATACTGCGGTCTGCAATTGGAAATTCATCAATACGAATCACTTTTTTATTGTTGTTTTCGTCACGTTCGAACATGGCATAAAACAGATCATCTTCAGTATGCCAGATCCGGAATTCAGCACGCATGCGGAAATATTTTTCAGGAGACTGGAATACTTCTAAAGCAGGTGGTTGATATTCGGCAAACTGAGCGCTGATGCGTTCAATTTTGGCTTCAAGTTGTTGCTGATAAGATGAAGTCATATGCAGTAAGAAATCGCAAATATTTTAAAGCGCAAATGGTAGCAAAAAATTGCCGATCTGCCTAAGCCTATTGTAGTCAAGCCGCTTTAAAAGCTGCATAAAAAAGACCAAACCTTCTGAGGAGAGAGGTTTGGCCATAAAGAGGAAAGATTTAAGCTAAAAATGCTGAGATGATTGGACTGATTTAGAGATTATCCATCGTCATCAAGCTGGCATTGCCGCCTGCCGCCGCCGTGTTGATACTGATCGCGCGTTCAATCACAAATCGCTCGACCGGAATATCATAGTTGCCCGAAGTTAAATGGGTGATACCAATAATTGGACCTTGGCGTGTTGCAATGCGTTTCTGCAAGTCAATCAGTTCAGTAGTGTCACCATGATGCAGGATGGCCTCGAATACACCTGTTTCAATATCCCGGACCACTTTAAATTGCTTGCTAACCGCGGCTGGCATGGTTGGTAAATATTTCAGAATAAAAGTATTGTTTGCCAGTACCGCAGGACGACTGCCAACCGATAAAATCGCCAGAATTTGCTGAATCTGGTCTTGATCCCTATGTGCTAACGAGAGAACGCTTTCACGTGGCAAGATCATGTACTGATTTTCCTCACCGGTTGGACCTTGCAGGCTAAAGCTTTGACCAGTCGCAATTTGCATAGGTGCTTTTAAAGATAAAGTTGGGAAAGTTTTAGCTACCCAGACTTTAAACTCCTGAACAAGTTTATGTTCAACAAGTGCTGGCTCAGCTTGAGCTGCATAAGGCTGAGCCAGTTTTTTCTCGGATACTTGATGCATTAAACGATAGATATACAACGGGCCACCCGCTTTCGGGCCGGTGCCGGACAGACCTTCACCACCAAAAGGCTGGACGCCCACGACCGCACCAACGATATTGCGGTTAATATACAGGTTGCCGACTTCCGCTCGTGCAATCACGGTTTGCATGGTTTCATCAATACGCGTGTGCAAGCCCATGGTCAGGCCATAACCCTTGCTGTTGATCTGATCTAACAACTGTTCCAGTTCGCCATATTTATAGCTGATCAGATGCAGTACCGGGCCAAACACTTCACGTTCCAGATCATCCAGATTTGGCAGTTCAATCAGGGTTGGTGCAATGAATGTTCCTGGAGTTAATTCAGTCTGGTCCTGATTAAACATCAATTGATGAACTGTATGACCTTTGCTGCGCATCTGCTCAATATGCTTTTGGATATTTTGCTGGGCTTCTGCATCAATCACTGGACCAATATCGGTTTTCAGCAAGACCGGATTGCCAACGCGCAACTGTTGCATGGCACCTTTGAGCATGTTGCGAACAGCCTCCAGATTATCCTCTTGCACACAAAGGACACGCAGGGCAGAACAGCGCTGACCGGCACTGTCATAGGCAGAGCTCACAACATCCAACACCACCTGTTCAGTCAATGCAGATGAATCCACAATCATGGCATTTTGACCACCAGTTTCAGCAATCAGGGTGACGCTTTCTCCAAACTGGTTTATTCGTTCTGCCACGGTTTTTTGTAGAATTTGGGCGACCTCGGTGGAACCGGTAAACATGATGCCCTGAATACGTGGATCTGCACTGAGCTGTGCACCAATGGTTTCACCACGGCCCGGCAATAGCTGTAACACATCCTGCGGAATGCCGGCTTCCCATAAAATCTGTACGGCTTGTGCTGCAATGAGCGGTGTTTGTTCAGCCGGTTTGGCAATCACGGTATTGCCAGCGACCAGCGCTGCTGAAATCTGACCGGTAAAAATCGCCAGCGGGAAGTTCCATGGACTGATACACAGCACGGTGCCTAAAGGCTGGATCTGTACATTGTCACTGAGATCCAAAACTTGAGCTGCATAGTAACGCAAGAAATCTACCGCCTCACGTACTTCGGCAATCGCATTGGCATAGGTTTTACCTGCTTCGCGAGAAAGAAGAACCATGAGCGGAAGCAAACGCTGTTCCATCAGTTCTGCGGCTTTATTCAGGCAGGCAGCACGCTCATTTTTTGGCAGATTGACCCAGAAACTTTGTGCATTAACTGCTTGAGTGAGTGCAATTTCGGCCTGTTCAGAAGTTGCTTCATAGACTGTGCCGACCACATCCTGATGGTGTGCTGGATTGATCACTGGAACTGCATGGGGCGTATCCACGCTGCTAAATGCCGTTCCCATAGCAGCTGACTGAAATTGCGTATTTGCCAGACTGGATGCGACTTCATTTAAAATACTGAGTTCAGCATCATTGGCCAAATCGAGTCCTGAAGAGTTCAATCGTGCATCGGTATAAAGATCTTGCGGATAGGGAATCTGGGGATGCTTGGCACCCATCACGCCTTCTTGTTTTGATGCCTTTAAAATGGTTTGCTGTGGATTTTCAATCAAATCTTCAATTTTCAAGGTTTTGTCAGCAATACGATTGACAAAGGAGGTATTGGCACCATTTTCCAGTAAGCGGCGCACCAGATAAGCCAGCAAGGTTTCATGATTGCCGACTGGCGCATAGATCCGGCATGGTACACCGAGTTTATTTTTCGATGGATCGCCCACGACATTTTCATACAGTGGTTCGCCCATGCCATGCAGACATTGGAACTCATATTGGCCGGCATAATACTGCTCAGGTTGCGCCAGTTGATAGATCGTCGCTACCGTTTGTGCATTGTGTGTGGCAAATTGCGGGTAGATATAATCCGGTTCAGCCAACAGCTTACGCGCACAGGCGATATAAGATAGATCGGTATGAACCTTGCGGGTAAATACGGGATAATCCGACATTCCATCAATCTGGGCCTTTTTGATTTCGCTATCCCAATACGCGCCTTTGACCAGACGAATCATCAGGCGTTTCTGGCTGCGCTTCGCCAGATCAATGATGTAATCCACCACATAGAAGCAGCGTTTCTGATAAGCCTGAATTACAAAGCCAATGCCTTTCCAGTCCTGCAATTGCGGTTCAAAACACAGACGTTCTAACAGTTCTAGCGAAATCTCAAGGCGATCGCTTTCTTCAGCATCGATATTTAAACCAATATTGTACTGCTTGGCCAAGACCGCGAGTTTAAGTACTTTTGCATAGAGCTCATCATGCACGCGATCCATTTGTGAACGCTGATAACGTGGATGTAGCGCAGAGAGCTTGATAGAAATGCCAGGACCATCATAAACATCTTTATTCTGCGAAGATTGACCAATGGCATGAATGGCTTGCTGATAATCTTGATAATAACGTTCAGCATCCGGATCGGTCAGTGCTGCTTCACCCAGCATGTCATAGGAGTAGCGGAAGCCTTTTTCTTCCAGCAGCTCCGCATTTTTCAGGGCTTCATCAATGGTTTCACCCGTAACAAACTGCTCGCCCATCATGCGCATGGCAACATCGACAGCCTTACGGATAATCCCGCGGCCACTGCGTGCCAAAAGACCGGTCAACAAGCTAGACAGGCTTTTTTGCTGCGGGGTTTCCATCAGCTTGCCGGTCAGCATCAATCCCCAGGCTGCCGCATTCACAAACATCAGCTGGCTCTGGCCCAAATGTTCTTTCCAGTTGCCTTGATTGATTTTGTCACGGATCAGCAGGTCACGTGTGGCTTTGTCCGGAATCCGCAGCAAGGCTTCTGCCAGACACATCAGGGCAATGCCTTCCTGAGAAGATAAAGAAAATTCCTGCAATAAGCCTTGGACAATACCGGCTTTCCCAGTGGAACTTTTGCGTTCACGTAAGGAATGTGCGAGATCAAAGGCAAGCGCCTGAATCTTGTCACTCATCTCGGAAGAAATTTCACTATGGGCCAATAACTCTTCGACGCAATCCGTTTCAGCACGACGCCATGCCGTATTAATCCGTTCTTCGTATTGGTTTTTATGTTTAAATTCAGCAATATAGTTCGAATGCTGGGCCGCATCTAAAATGGAATCTGGGCGGAGAGTGGTTGGCATAGTGACTTCCTGTACTGCGTCAATCAGTTCTTTGAGGTGAATGAGTTTTAATCTATAATCACAGAATATTTGACGAATATCTCACTATAGTTTTCGCTTTTTTTAGAGAATAATTCTAATGCCAAGTCCTTATTTGAACCTTGACCGTATAGATATTCGTATACTGGGTTTATTGCAATCCGATGCCAAGCTGTCCAATATCAAACTGGCTGAACTGGTCAATTTGTCGCCTACAGCAGCCTTGGCGCGTGTACAAAAGCTGACCCGGGAAGGTTTTATTGTGGGCTATGAAGCGCGCCTCAATCCAGTCATGTTGAATAATGGTTTTGTGGTCTTTGTTGAAATTTTATTGGATAAAACCACGCCGAATGTTTTAGATGAATTTTCCCATGCTGTGCGGCAGATTCCTGAAATTATCGAGTGTCATATGATCAGTGGCGGCTTCGATTTCGTGGTAAAAATCCGCTGTGCCAATATGGATGAGTTCCGGAAAATCTCTGGTCAGATCTTGTGGCAATTGCCCGGAATTAAAGAAACGCGCAGTTATCCGGTGATGGAAGTGATTAAAGAAAGTCAGCAGATCCATCTGAAAATGCCGGGAAAAGCCAAGTAATTTTCAAGAACTTCATTTGTGAATCTAAGAAACATAAAAGGGACGATTAAGTCCCTTTTATGTGCAAGAAAAAAGGTGATTATTTTTTCATTTCTGCCATTTCTTTTTGATACTCGGCTTTAGCCATTTCAAAGCGTTTGACCACATCAGCACTCGGTGCTTTATCCAGCAGGCTGACGATGATAATGCTGAGGGTGGCCAGAATAAAGCCTGGAATGATCTCATACAGACCGGTATCACCCATATAATTTTTCCAGACAATTACAGTCATGGCACCAACCACCATACCCACAATTGCGCCGTTGAGGGTCATTCGTTTCCAGAATAGCGACAAGATAATCAGCGGGCCAAATGCAGCACCAAAGCCCGCCCAGGCATAAGCCACCAGACCCAAAACCTTACTGTTCGGATTAATCGCCAGTGAAATGGCAATTAGGGCAATCACCAAGACCATGCCGCGACCGACCCAGATCAGTTCTTTTTGTGAAGCATTTTTACGCAGGAAACTCTTATATAAATCTTCGGTCAGGGTGGTTGAGCAGACCAGAAGCTGACAGCTCAAGGTGCTCATAATTGCCGCCAAGATAGCAGCCAGAATGATTCCGGCAATCCATGGATTAAACAGGATTTTGGTCAACTCCATAAATACCGTTTCAGGGTTTTGATTCACCACCGAAGCCAATGCGGGATTGAAACTGAAGTAGGCAATACCGATATAACCGGCAGCCACTGCACCGCCTAGGCATAGAATCATCCAGGTCATGCCAATACGGCGTGCAGCAGGAATGGTTTTGACCGAATCTGCTGCCATAAAACGCACCAGAATATGCGGCTGACCAAAATAACCCAAGCCCCAAGCCAGACTGGAAATAATCGCAACGGTGCTTAAACCTTCAAGCATGCTTGAAGCATGTGGGCGAGCCGATTCAAGGATGATACTCACTTGCTGGCTGTTGTCGCCCAGAGCCAAGAAGGTAATGATCGGAGTCAGCAATAAGGCAAAAATCATCAAACCGGCTTGGAATGTATCTGTCCAGCTGATCGCCAAAAAGCCACCAATACAAACATAAAGAATCGTCGCCATCGCACCAATCACAAGCGCTGTGGTGTAATCCCAGCCAAACAGGCTTTCAAACAGTCGTGCACCTGCGACCATGCCTGAGGCACAATAAATCGCAAAGAACACTAGAATCACCAGGGCAGACAAGACCCGTAAAATGCGTTTACGGTCGGAAAAACGGCTAGTGAAATAATCCGGCAAGGTTAGAGCATTGTTCTGATATTCAGTATGGGCGCGCAGTCGACCTGCCACCAGTAACCAGTTCAGCCATGCACCGATAATCAAACCGATCGCAATCCAGACTTCTGACAGACCAGACAAGTAAATGGCTCCTGGAAGACCCATCAACAGCCAGCCACTCATATCCGATGCGCCCGCCGAAAGTGCAGTGACGACACTGCCCAGACTCCGTCCACCTAGAATATATTCGTCAAAATTGGAGGTGGCACGATAAGCATATAAACCGATTGCAATCATGGCGATAATATAAAACATGAAGGTAATCAGGGTGGGGTTTAAATAAGTCATAGGCAGGTCATCCTGTAAATATGGAAATCATCGTCCAAGATGATTTTTTGTACTGAGATCGCAAGGAGGTGATTCAAGCATGGTTTAAAAATTACACTCTGTAACAATTACACAGCTTTTATGTATGTCTATTAGATCTCTTGCGAAAGTAAAAAATTGTTTATACTAGCCCCATGAAATATGAAAATTTAACTCGATTTAATGATGGGGAATTTAAACGACTCGTTGGAGTTCCTCGTCCATTATTCT
>SPVA01000018.1 GCA_013530545.1 Acinetobacter lwoffii | reverse complement strand
TAATTCTTCAATTCAAAAAATGGAGCAGGAAATCTGATTTAAGTAATCAATTGTAATCACAAACCTCAGGCCATGAAAGTTTATTTACTTTATTTCAACAAGGCTTTAATTGTTTTTTTCACGCAAACTTCAAGTTTAGACTCGTTTTATTTATAAGGTCTGCACTTTTCCTTCGACTTAAGTGACATATCATATCAATTTTAAATAGTTTTCTCATTATATTATCAATAACTTTGCCACGAAGAGCGCTTTATTTACAGCGGTCTTCCGTTTTCTCCCGTTCACCTCCTCTCTTATCATTGGCCGATAATCTTAGGCTTAAATCCTATCAATTTTATAAAAGTTTCATGCTATTCATATCTATATATGAATGATGCTTGATGTACAAGCAGATGCTTTAAATGGACTCAGTTCGGATAGATGTCAAAAATCTCATGTCGTGATGTATGGATTATCTTGGCCGGTTATCTGGCTGCGATCCATGTCGGCAAACTTTCGGCCGTGATTCCTGTGTTGCAGCAGGATTTAAACCTGAGTTTTACTCAGGCTGGTTTTTCATTAGCATTGGTGCAGGCTGCCGGAATGCTGTTTGCGCTATGCATTGGCGCCTTCTCGGAAAAAATGGGATTAAAGCGCTGCCTGATCATGGCCTTAATCATTTTAGGGCTAAGCAGTCTTGCCGGGCTTTGGATTACGCAGCCTGCCACTTTATATGTATTGCGTTTTATGGAAGGAATCGGATTTTTAACCATCTCCTTGTGTGCGCCAGCCATTTTAAAACGTACCAGCCGCGCTGAAACACTGAATTTCAAGATGGGACTCTGGAGTTCCTATATGGGCATCGGTGTCAGTCTGGCCGTATTAACGATTCCTCTCCTGCTTGAATATCTGGACTGGCAAACGATCTGGGCCATTTTGGGCTGCCTGTGCCTGGTTATTGCTGGCATGATCAAACAATATTTAAATATTGAACCTGTCCTGGTAACACAGCTAGATTCTTTCCAGGCAGCTACGGAAAACACCTCATTCTGGCAGATTGTTAAAATTACCCTGACCCACCCACCGATTATCTGTCTGGCGATTATTTTTGCCTGTTATAGCAGTCAATGGATCACTGTCACGGGCTTCCTGCCTACACTGTATGTCGAACAGGGGCTGGACTTAAAACGTGCAGGGATGCTGGTCTCGATGGTCGTTCTGGCCCATCTGGGGGGCACTTTTGGCGCAGGTATGTTGCTACAACAGGGTTATAGACCGCACACCTTATTGAGTACCGGATTTGTGGCAATGCTCTGCAGCAGTTGCTTGGTATTTGCTGCAAATTCCTGGCTCTCATTTGAATTGCAGGTTGTCAGTGCCGTGCTGTTTTCACTGATTGGCGGGATGATCCCAACCACTGTTTTTGCGATTACCCTGCACTATGCACCACGTGCCTATGCAGCAGCGGCCAGTGTGGGTCTGGTTTTACAAATTTCAGCCTGCGCACAGTTTTTTATACCGACCCTGAGCGCTGCGCTGATATCTGCCACTCAATACTGGGCCAATCTTGCCATTATCACCGTCTGCCTTTCGATGCTGGGTATGGTAATGACGGCATTTTTATTTAAGCGCTATCCCCAATGAAAAAATAAAAAAGAGCCTGCAAGCAGACTCTTTTTTCACCTGATTTTGCTTTTAAACCTGATTGGCCTGCCCCGCTTCCAGCACGGCAAACAGATCATCTGCAATCGAGGTGCCAAACTGGGTGTCAATTTCACGGATACAGGTTGGACTGGTTACATTAATTTCAGTAACATAATTTCCGATCACATCCAGCCCTACAAAGACCAGACCTTTTTCTCTGAGATACGGCCCTACTTTTGCTGCAATGGCTTTGTCATTTTCAGTCAGGGGGCGTGCCTCACCTAGGCCACCCGCGGCCAGATTACCACGCACTTCACCATTTTGTGGAATACGGGCCAGACAATACGGCACTGGCTCACCATTAATCATCAGGATGCGTTTATCGCCTTCGACAATTTCCGGAATATAACGCTGCGCCATAATCGGCTGGGTACCATTATTGGTCAGCATTTCAATGGTTGAACCGATGTTGATGCCATCCTGATACAGGCGGAAAATCCCGGTGCCGCCCATACCATCTAGAGGTTTTACAATCACATCGACCTGTTCTTTGAGAAATTCACGGATCAGGCTTTGCTGCGAAGTCACCAAGGTCGGAACTTGCAGATGCGGGAACTGGGTCGCGAACAGTTTTTCATTACAGTCACGCAGGCTTTGCGGTTTGTTGATGATCCATGCCCCTTCGCGCTCTGCCTGCTCCAGAATATAAGTGGTATAGACAAAGTTCATATCAAAAGGCGGATCTTTACGCATCAAGACAACGTCATAAGCAGCGATCGACTCTTTGCGTTTTTCACCGAGTTCATAATAATGGTCGTAGTCTTCAAATACCTGTAACGGCGCGATCAGACCAAAGGCCTTGCCCTGATCGATATATAAATCTTGCTGCAATGCATAACCGAGTTCATGCCCGCGACGGGCTGCTGCCCACAGCATGGCCATGGTCGAGTCTTTCTTCAGGTTTACATTTTCAATGGGATCCATCACAACAAGTACGCGCATGTGTCTCTGCTCTTTTTCAAAAAATGACTTGGCAAGGAGTATAGCTTGTGTGGATTCTTTTGTTTATGGTGATTTTGCATGACTTATTTTGTATAGGTTTTTAGATAGATGCTCAGGCAATTTGAGCTCAAGGGAGGTATGCCATGCAACAGGCCATTATCGGTTTTCACCTGGATGAGGAACAGCATTGGGTTGCAGAACTGGCCTGCGGACATGGCCAGCATGTGCGACATACCCCGCCCTGGCAAAATCGCCCATGGGTGATGACCGAGCAAGGACGTAAAGAAAAACTCGGGATGCTGCTAGACTGTAAAAAATGCGAAAAGTGCGAAACTGAAACCTGAACCTATGAAAAAAGTAGTATGTAGGTGACCTAAAAAATAATCTTGTCCAGAATTTGCTAATTTGGGTTACTGCGTTTATGCTTTTATTGCTCAAACATGCAGCGCATTTTTTCAGGGTGTACTTTTGCTCATACGGCTCGTCAAACAGATCTGGTTGGTGATGCTTGTGGTTTTGCCATAGGCTGGAGCAGTGTGTCTGTCGCATCTGCAAACACCATGCATCTGGTTATGCCGTCTGAAAAAACGAATCCTCATTGTCTGGAAATGACAAAACCCTCTGCTTCTCACTCGCTGCATAAGACTGATCATCATCAAGATCAGGAACTGATTCAGCCGAACTGTGTCAGTGACAGCACCCAGCAGTCATCAGACTGTCTGGATTGTGGCACTATGGCCTGCCAGAACCTGGTCACCAGCCTGCCCATTACAACGCCCGAGTTAAGTGTGCCTGATCACGGTTATCCGGAAAAAACCTTCCTCCCTGCTTACCATGCCAAGCACCTTGCCGGTTACTGGCAAGAAATCTTACGCCCACCCAAAGCTTGATCCTGAATTTTTAATTTTTTTTATTCATTAAGGATTAAGTTATGTTGCTTAAAATCAGTCAAAGCCTGTGTCTGGGCTTCGGTCTCATCTCGTCGTCTGCCCTGTTTGCAGCCGTAAAAGAATATCATCTGGTCATTGATGAAAGCCCGATCAATCTCACCGGAAAGACGGTCAAGCGAATCACTGTAAACGGAAAATTCCCTGCACCCTTGTTGGAATTTGAAGAAGGTGATGATGCAGTCATTCATGTACAAAACAACCTGAACAATCAGGATACCTCGCTGCACTGGCATGGCCTCCTCCTGCCCGGGCTGATGGATGGTGTCCCCGGATTTAACGGTTTTCAGGGGATCAAACCGAAACAGTCTTTTACTTATCGCTTCAAGGTTCGTCAAAACGGCACCTACTGGTATCACGCACATTCCAAAGGTCAGGAACAGGACGGCCTCTATGGCGCCTTGGTGATTCGCCCCAAAGCCCAGACATTGCTACCTGCACATGAACAAACCGAGCGGGATTATGTGGTGATGCTGTCAGATTTTCACGAACAAAGCGGCCAGCAGATTCAGAACAATTTAAAAAAATCGGCCGAATATTATCAGAACCAGCGTGAAACCTTGGGCGATGTACTCCAGCAGGTGAAACGTGATGGCCTGAAGGCCACCTGGTCAGACCGCAAGATGTGGAACCAGATGCGTATGCTGAAAACCGACCTATCTGATGTTACCGGTTATACCTTTCTGGTCAATGGAAAAACGCCGCAACAAAACTGGAGTGGCCAGTTCCAGCCCAATGAAAAAGTCCGCCTGCGTTTCATCAATGCTTCTGCCATGTCGTTTTTCGATGTGCGTATTCCCCAGCTGAAAATGACCGTGGTCAGTGCCGATGGACAACCGGTGACTGCTGAAACCTATGATGTGATTGTGGAACCCACTGCAGCGCATTACCAGATTGAAGCGGAATCGATCGACCGCTCAGGCTTTGCCATTGGCAGTCTGCATCAGGCAACTGATTCAAGTAAAGCCCCGGCTCCGGTTCAATTACCAACACCGCGCCCTCGTGCCTTATTGACCATGGAAGATATGGGACATGGCGAACAACATGACATGTCACATGACACACACAGCAGTCAGACCACTCAATCTGCAACTGGTACGCCTAAACATGATGAGCATGCCCAGCACGACATGCATGCAAGTCATAATGCCATGTCTGGAACCAATCAGCCTCATCAGCCTGTTGAGGGCTGGGCCAATATGTCTACGCCTGCAGGGCACAAAGCCTTGCAATATCAAGACCTCAAAGCTCTGACACCGCAACCTGATACCCGCGCAGCAGAACGTGAACTGGTGATTCGTCTGGGTGGAACCATGGAGCGCTACATCTGGACCGTTGACGGTAAAAAATTCAGTGATGCCGAACCACTTCAGGTGAAATATGGCGAGCGGATCCGGCTGAAATTTATCAATGACAGCATGATGGCCCATCCGATGCATTTGCATGGCATGTTTATGCAGCTGGAAAATGGTCAGTCTGCTGCAAATATGCCAAATAAACACACTGTGATTGTGCCGCCCGGGAAAACGGTGACTACCCTGCTCACGGCTGATGAACTGGGCGAATGGGCGATTCACTGCCATCTGCTCTATCACATGAGTGCCGGCATGATGAACAAGCTGATTGTGGCAAAGGTTGACGAAGATCAAGCATCTCACCCTTCTTCACAAAAAATACCGTCAAAGCCAGCAGCTGCTCAAGGAGAAAGCCATGCACATCACTAATCTTTTGGTAAAGTCGGTGCTCAGCAGTGCGCTTACCCTAAGCAGTCTGAGTATTTTTGCGGCAGCTTCTAGCGAGCATACGAGTCATAATGAACATCAGCATCATAGCGGGCATCATGCCATGCAAAACATGGCTGATAACCACGCACAGCATACTGGAACAGCAGATGCCTCATCCTATCAACCACCAAAGTTATCACATCAACAGCAGGCGCTGAGCACACCACAAAATTCAGTCAGTTCTGCCAGCCAACATGACCACCGTAAAGAACATGGCGCACAGATTTATAGCCAGATCATTCTGGACCAGAAATGGCAGCATAGTTCAGAGGGAAATGGGGCATTCAAGTCCAAGAACCAAGCCAGAATTGGCACGGATGAAAATAAAATCTTCCTCAAGTTAGAAGCCGACAAACAGGAATCCCATCCGGCCGAATATGATGCCAACGTGCTGTATAGCCGAAATATTTGTGATTTCTGGGATGTGCAGACCGGGGTGCGCTATCGGCAGGAAAATTTAGCCGAGCCTTCTACAAACCAGCAGAACGAGCGCTTCGATGCAGTATTTGGCCTGCATGGCCTGGCCCCCTACTTTTTCGAAACGGATGCTCATGTCTATGTCGGTGAAGATGACTTTGTCGGATTAAAACTGGAAACAGAGCGTGACCTGTTACTGACTCAGAAACTGATTATGCAACCCTTTGTCGAACTGGATGTCATCCTGAATGATCAGGCAGCGAATGCGAAAAAAACCGGCCTTAGTCATGCCACCTTGGGCCTGGAAACACGCTATGAACTGAGCAAAAAGCTCATGCCTTATCTGGAAGTGGGTTATGAATATAGTAAAGGCAACAAACAGACAGCCTGGCAGCAAAGCTCTGATTCTGAAAAAGGCTGGATCTATGGTGCAGGTCTAAGAATGATGTTCTAAATTTTTGATACAGAAAATTATGCAGCTACGGGATATGAAGCTCCATTTATGCCCCGTAGCGCTATGGCACTATACATTTGGCTGAGAAAGATTTTTTAAGCCTATGAACTGTACATGCGATGTTTTTCTGCACTTTCCCGCTCATTAAGAGACTTGTTATTTTGCGAAAAACTAGTCTTCATCGCCTTGATTTCCACTGTTACTTTTAGCAACCAAAGTGCCTAACATAATGATAAAGGTACTCACACCGCCAATTAACAGGCTCAGCAGCCCCATTTCCAGCATAAAATTACTATCACCAGTCTCAGGGGCACCCCATAGAAATTGAAGACGATCGCCAAAAATAAAATTGATCACAAATACAATCAGAAATCCAATCAAGGTGGCAATCAGTAAAGTAACCACCAAGTTCTTCCACATTTTACATCCGACAAACAGGATGATCATGGCCAGTCCAACCATGGTGATGATGGATATAAGTAACACACTGTTCCAGTAATCCATGAGACTCACTCGTATTTGGTTTTAAATTAAAATCAAGAAATTCTTATAGTTAATTTTTCCAATTGAATTTTAATATAGGTGGATTTTTATACACAAACAATGACGATAACTATCTTAAAACTCTCTGTACACGACAAATTTCACAGAACCCTTATCCTATCAGGATTCTGCTTTCTTAAAATTGCCAAAATTTCCTTAAACTCTTCTTTTTTCCCAAAACCAATTAAACGCTGAATCGCCA
>SPVA01000112.1 GCA_013530545.1 Acinetobacter lwoffii | reverse complement strand
TTGAAGCATTTCCGAGCGATTGCAACCCGATTTGATAAGCTTGCACGAAATTACCAGTCTATGATTTACATTGCTTGCATATTTATTTGGTGTAAAGCCAAATGAGGACACGCCCTAATCTATGAAAAAAATTTTAACTTTCATAAAAATATAAATATACTTGGAGTTGATCGACAGAAAAAAATCTGTCTAAATTGATCTAAAATCACTCCCACAAAGAAAATATAGAGACTATGATAAAAACCTGTTGCGGCTTACTCGAAGAGAAAAACATAAAAATTGCCTTTATCGAAAGCGCAAGTTCTGGATATCTCAGTAGCCAGTTCTCCATCTGTAAAGGAGAAGGTGCCGAAATTTTGATTGGTGGTTTGATCTGTTACGATGTAAGTGTCAAGACTTCAGTATTGGGCATTTCCAAAAATCTGATCAATAGTCATACTGCGGAATCTATGCCGGTGACGGTTGCTCTGGCGGAAGCAGGTAAAAAAATGTTCCGTGATGCTGACTGGATTATCGCCTGTACAGGATTGCTTAAACCAGGTGGTAGCGCGACACCAGAGAAACCGGAAGGAACATTTTTTGTGGCCATTAATGATGGTACGCAAATCCATCAGTTCCAGTATTATCTCAAAGGCTCGCCACTTGAACGCCTCAACAAACTGTCAGCTGTGGTTGCACATGATATGATCAATCTGTTGAATAACAGCTAAACTTTCAAAGTTACTGTGTAGCTTGAATAAGCTTCATTATTTCTACCGTATTTTAAGATAGATTGGCATGATCAGATGCCAATCTATTTTTTTGAGGGTGGAATGACCATGAATATTAAAACCGCACTGCTTCTGCTCCCTCTGAGCTTGCCCGGTCTGGCTTTCGCTACCGTAGGCGGTCCACAAAATATTGAAGTTCTAGGCTATGAAGTCAAAGAACAGAAGCTTTATATCATGCGTCATTATCTTGATGGTCGTGGACGCTTGCCTCAACTGTATTATTATAATTTTAAATCCCAAAAACCAAATCAACTGGTTCAGGTCAATTCCTTATATATCAATCCTAAAACCAAGCGCATCGATTATGATCAAGACAGTCGCAAGTTTGATCAGGACATTGCCAAAATCAAAAAACGTTTAGTTCCATTAAATCCGATTCAAAAATCAAAGCCACAACTTAAGGTGCTAAAGACAACAAAAGGTAGCGCGCCTGCCTGGCATGACCCTCAGGAAAAAGTGCCAAAATGGACCTATCAATATCAAGTGAAATCCGGCTTACAAAAAAGCCCGGTTCAGCAAGCAGTCAGTTATCAGCAAGGTTTGAAAATTAGCCAAGCCTATAAAGTTCCGAAACAGAATAAAACCTTGGTAATAGTAAAGTATCTGGGTATTCCTTTTGAAACAGGTTATAGCATTGAAGATCCGGCACTGTTAAGCCGATAACAGAATTCACTAAAAAATAAGGTCTCAATTGAGACCTTATTTTTATTCTAGGACGAGCGCTAACAAATTAAGCCGCTGTAGAACGCTCAGCGATTGGCACTACTTTACGTAGTGCTGGACCGGTATAGTCCGCGCTTGGACGGATAATACGGTTATCTGCGCGCTGTTCCATCACATGTGCTGCCCAGCCTGTCACACGCGACATGACAAAAATCGGGGTAAACAGCTTAGTTGGAATGCCCATGAAATGATAGGCAGATGCATGGAAGAAATCCGCATTACAGAATAATTTCTTCTCGCGCCACATGACTTCTTCGCAGCGCACTGACACTGGATAAAGTACGGTATCACCGACATCTTTGGCCAAACGCTCCGACCAGACTTTGATAATGCCATTACGCGGATCATTATCCTTATAGATCGCATGACCGAAGCCCATGATTTTTTCTTTACGCTCCAGCATACCCAGCATTTCACGCTCAGCTTCTTCAGGCGACTTCCAGTTTTCGATCATGTCCATCGCAGCTTCGTTGGCACCGCCATGTAGAGGGCCACGCAAGGAACCGATTGCACCGGTAATACAGGAATGCATATCTGATAGTGTTGAGGCACATACACGAGCGGTAAAGGTTGAAGCGTTGAATTCATGCTCTGCATACAGAATCAAGGAAACATTCATCACCTGTTCATGTAATTCGTTTGGCTTTTCGCCATGCAGAAGATGCAGGAACTGTGCACCGATTGAATCATCATCGGTATTTTCTTCAATACGCACGCCGTCATGGCTATAACGATACCAGTAACAAATGATGGCCGGTAGCGTCGCCAAAATACGGTCTGCGATATCCTGTTGCTGCTCAAAAGACTGCTCAGTTTCAAGATTGCCCAGCATGGAAACGCCAGTACGCATTACATCCATTGGATGCGAGTCGGCAGGAATACGCTCAAGGACTTCTTTTAATGCCTGAGGTAAAGTGCGCAAGGATTTCAGTTTGGCTTTGTAGGCAGCCAATTGCTCTGCTGTCGGCAATTCTCCAAAGAAAATCAGGTAAGCGACTTCTTCAAACTGACAATGTTCAGCCAGATCCTGCACATCATAACCGCGATAGGTCAGACCTGCGCCACTTTTGCCTACTGTTGAGAGTGAGGTTTTACCTGCCACTTGTCCGCGCAATCCTGCGCCAGTGAGTACTTTTCCTTCAGCCATTTTTTTAATTCTCCTGTTTAAACAGTTTATCTAATGTGTCTTCGAAGCTGTGATAATCTAAAAATTCGTAGAGTTCTTTTCGTTGTTGCATGATATCCAGCACATTTACCTGAGTACCATGTTCGCGCACCGAACGCATCACTTCAAGTGCGGCTTTTTGCATTGCACGTGTCGCTGACAATGGATACAGCACCATGCTAATGCCCTGCTCGGCCAATTCATCTACCGTATAATACGGCGTATCACCAAATTCGGTAATATTTGCCAAGACTGGAACACCGACCGCATCACACACTGTACGGTACATGGTGATATCGGTCATCGCTTCAGCAAAGATCGCATCTGCGCCCGCTTCAACACAGGCAGAAGCACGATCAATCACGGCTTGCAGGCCTTCTTTTTGCAGCGCATCGGTACGCGCCATCACCACAAAGTTTGAATCGGTTTTCGCATCTACAGCCGCTTTGATACGATCGACCATTTCCTGCTGCGATACGATTTCTTTATTTGGACGGTGACCACAACGCTTCTGTGCCACCTGATCTTCAATATGAACCGCAGCGGCTCCTGCTGCAATCATCTGCTTAATCGTGCGGGCAATATTTAATGCACCGCCCCAACCGGTATCAATATCAACCAGTAAAGGTGTATCCACACGCTCAGTGATCCGGCGTACATCTTCAAGAACATTATCCAGGCTGGTCATGCCCAGATCAGGCAAACCATAAGAATAATTCGCGACACCCGCACCTGATAAATAAATGGCTTTATAACCGACCTGTTTGGCCATCATGGCAGCATAGGCATTTACTGTGCCCATAATTTGCAATGGTTTCTCGACTTCAAGTGCTTGTCTAAATCTTAAACCTGCAGACATTTGTTCTGTCATCTTCCTTTTCCACAGTCTTGGCTATAATTATTGAAATTCGAGTATACTCATTTGGCTTGCTCATTCCATAACCCGATAGAACAAATACTCTAAAACTTTAGTCAAATTTTTAAGTTTTGCTTTACCTAATTAGCAAATAGCTCACTTATCTGGCGCAATTATGAAATATGTGCATATATTTGCTATGATGGCGCTTCAATCTCTATTGACATGTTGATGTACTATCTCCTATGCAAGACCTCGCCCTAGAACCGCTCGCCAAAGATCTGCCACAGACCAAACGTGGTCATGAGCGTTGTATTGCGCTGCTGATCAGTGCAACCGAGCTATTTCTGGAACGGGGTTATGACGCTGTATCTCTGGATGATATCGTCCAGCATGCCGGTGGCTCTAAAGCCTCTATTTATAAGTACTTTGGCAATAAAGAAGGCTTATTTAAAGCCATTTGCGATTATCGCCGTATTAAGTTTTTTGAAGATATCAGTATTCCGATCGAACTGATGGCGCTGGATTTTCGTAGTTATTTAGTACACACCTTGCTTAATTTTTATCACCAGATCATGCAACCTGAAAATTCGGCCTTTATGCGTCTGGTACTGGAACAGAGTCAGCGCAATCCAGAACTTGCTCAACATATTCATGAGCGAGGCCCGGTGCATGTGCAAAGCGCCATTGCCACGGCTTTAGAACAGGCAGATGCGCAAGGTTTATTGCATTGCGAAAATCCACAATATTCGGCGCAGCTGTATTTTGGTATTTTGCGCAATCTGGAATGGCGTATTCTGATGGGAATTCCGGTACAGGAAGATGATCAGGAAATCGACAAATACATCAGTTATTGTGTGGATCGCTTTTTAGACGGTCATCAAAAAGTCTAGTTTTTTTGCATTTTTCATTGCTTATAGTATATTAGCCGATTCCGTATTTTTTCTTAAACTAACCAACAACTGATTGTTGATCGAGTTTTTCGGCAATTATTGTGGAGTAACGAATGGCTCTCCGTCACTTTCTCACCTTACGCGATTTATCAACTTTAGAACTTAACCAGATTTTGCAACGCGCAATTGAGCTTAAGCGCAAACAGCATAACAATGAAGTGTTCCAACCATTTGTTGGTAAAGTGATGGGCATGATTTTTGAGAAATCGAGTACCCGTACGCGTGTTTCGTTTGAAGCTGGCATGAGCCAATTTGGTGGTAGCGCGATTTTCCTGTCTTCACGCGATACCCAGTTAGGTCGTGGTGAACCGATTGAAGATTCTGCACGTGTGATTTCAAGCATGCTGGATATCGTGATGATCCGTACTTTCGGTCATGATATCGTGGAGCGTTTTGCATCTTATTCAAAAGTTCCAGTGATTAATGCTTTGACAGATGACCACCATCCTTGCCAGTTACTTGCTGACATGCAGACCTATGTCGAGCAACGTGGCTCAATCGAAGGGAAAACTGTTGCCTGGATCGGTGATGGCAACAATATGTGTAACTCTTATATTGAAGCTGCACATATGTGGGGCTTTAATCTGAAAATTGCAGCGCCAAAAGGCTATGAGCCACAAGAAAAATTCCTGTCTGAATTTGCGCATTGCGTGGAACTGGTTCCTTCTGCTGAAGATGCAGCGGTGAATGCCGACCTGATCGTGACTGACGTTTGGGCAAGCATGGGCCAGGAAGAAGAACAAAAGATCCGTGAAAAAGCCTTTGCAGATTATCAGGTGAATGAACGTCTGATGGATCTTGCACATCCAGATTGCTTGTTTATGCACTGCTTGCCTGCGCATCGTGGCGAAGAGATTTCAGAAAATCTGCTTGACCATAAAAATGCTGTAGTTTGGGATGAGGCGGAAAATCGCTTACACGCGCAAAAAGCCTTAGTTGAATTCCTGATTAATGAAAATCTGAAAAAAGACTAATTTTTTTAAAATGAATCTTCACAAATTAAGCACCAATCTCTGGTGCTTTGTTTGTCTCAGCTCTTATAATCATTGTTGAAATGGAATAAAAAGTGATTTTATACAATGCAAAAAAAATATTGGGCTTTGGTACTCTTGACTGGTTTTAGCAGTATCGCCTTACCGGTGCATGCTTCTGAATTTGACCAATATCTTCAAGAAAAAAATATTATTGACAGCAAATTTAAAATTCAGAAAAAAGCTGAACTGAATGAATTACTCGCAGTACTCAGTGCAGAAGATTCCAGAACTTTACCGTTGCAGATTGACCATAATACGATTATTGAACAATTACAGTTAAGTGCCAATAAAACCACACTGAAAGGCATGATCATCACGCCCGATTTTAGCCAGTTTGAAAAAGACTTAGGGCGCAAAGAAGTGATGAAAGTCATTCGTAATAATCTGCTGAATAATTGTGAAATTTTCTTTGAACATCGCTATCAGATTGAGAACCCTTACAAGGTTGAACTCAGCCTGAGCTCGCAGACACAAACCTATAAAACTGATATTTCCCAGAAAGATTGCAAATTAAAATAATCTACACCCATAAGACATTTATTTCGATTCAGGATTCAAAAGTCCAAAAACAAAAAAGGGTAGCTGTGGCTACCTTTTTTTGATGAGGTTTGCTGTCATATCCTGCTAACGCACCAGACCCTGCGGCTGCAAAATAATAATCAGTGCACCTAGTATCACCACCATGCCACCAAGCAGATCCCAACGTGACAGTGTGACTTGATCAACGAAGCGCAACCACATCAGTGCTGAAAAAATATAGATACCGCCATAAGCGGCATAGATTCGTCCTGAAGCAGCTGGATGTAAGGCTAACAGCCAAACAAAAGCCGCCAAAGCCAGAGCTGTCGGAATCCACAACCACTGGCTTCTCCCCTGATTTAAAATCAGATAGGGAAAATAACAGCCTAAAATTTCCATCAATGCCGTGACTAAAAACAGTAAAAATGTCGTGAACAGCTTGGTAACTTGAATATCCATAATTTATTTATTGAACTGTATGAATGAATTTAATGATTTAAAACATGAACACATGAAAAAACCCGTGCAAGCACGGGTTTGATCCTTCTTGTTAATTAGGCTGGTTCAGCAGTCTGGTCTTCAAAAACTTCAAGTTTTAAGCCAACCGCTTTACCATTTTCTTTTTTCACCGATACTGCAACATTGCCGCCATTTTCAGCCAGCTCACCAAACAGGATCATCTCAGCCAGCGGTTTTTTCAGGTGTTCCTGAATCAGACGTTGCATTGGACGTGCGCCCATTAAACGGTCATAGCCATGTTCTGACATCCATTCACGTGCGCTTTGATCCACTTCCAGCATGACTTTTTTGTCATCCAGTTGTGCTTGAAGTTCAGTCAGGAATTTATCTACAACATTTTCAATAATGCTGCTTGGCAATGCCTTGAACTGAATCACACCGTCGAGACGGTTACGGAATTCTGGCGAGAAGGCTTTCTTCATCGCTTCCTGATTATCGTTACTATTGTCCTGTTCCATAAAACCAATGCTGACACGCGAAATACTTTCAGCCCCAATATTGGTGGTGAGTACCAAGACCACGTTACGGAAATCAGATTTACGCCCATTGTTATCAGTCAATGAACCATGATCCATGATCTGCAATAACAGGTTAAACACATCTGGATGCGCTTTTTCGATCTCGTCTAGTAAGAGCACACAATGCGGATTTTTATGAATCGCATCGGTCAATAACCCACCCTGATCAAAACCGACATAGCCTGGAGGTGCACCGATTAAACGAGACACCGCATGGCGTTCCATGTACTCGGACATATCGAAACGAACCAGCTCTACACCCATCTGTTTAGCCAGCTGCTTGGTCACTTCGGTTTTACCAACACCCGTTGGACCTGCAAAGACAAAACTACCTACAGGCTTATCTGGAGATTTCAAACCGGCACGTGACAGTTTAATTGCAGAAGCCAAGGCCTCAATCGCTTCATCCTGACCAAAGACCACACGTTTCAGATCGCGCTCAAGATTTTCAAGCACACTCTTGTCATCTTTAGAGACAGTTTTCGGTGGAATACGCGCAATTTTAGAAACGATGTCTTCAATATTTTCTACGGTGATTAAACTGTCATCTTGCTCCGCTTTCAGACGGCGCTGTGCACCTGCTTCATCAATCACATCAATCGCCTTATCTGGCAAGAAACGGTCGTTGATAAATTTCGCCGATAGTTCTACTGCAGATACCAAGGCTTGATCGTCATATTCAACATGATGAAAATCTTCAAACTTCGATTTCAGACCACGTAGGATATCAATAGTTTCAGAAATAGATGGCTCGTTCACATCAATTTTCTGGAAACGACGTGACAAAGCATGATCTTTCTCAAAGACCTGGCGGTATTCCTGGAAAGTGGTTGAGCCAATGCAACGTAAAGAACCATTTGCCAACGCCGGTTTGATCAGATTCGATGCATCCATGGTACTGCCCATACTCGAGCCTGCACCAATAATCATGTGAATTTCATCAATAAACAACACTGCTTCAGGTTTCTTTTTCAGCGCATTTAAAAGCTGTTTCAAGCGTTTTTCAAAATCACCACGGTATTTGGTTCCTGCTACCAAAGCACCAATGTCCAGACTGAAAATTTCAGCATTTTCCAGTGGTTTTGGCGCTTTACCATTGACGATTAACCAAGCAAGACCTTCAGCAATTGAGGTTTTACCAACTCCCGGATCACCGACAAGGAGTGGATTGTTTTTACGACGGCGGCAAAGGATTTGCGCGGCACGCTCGATTTCTTTTTCACGACCAATCAGTGGATCGGTCTTGCCTTTTTGTGCTTCAACATTCAGGTTAGTGGTATAAAGCTCAAGTGGACCTGAACTCGCTGAAGATGCTGATTCGCCATCTAGGTCTTCGATTTCTTCTTCAGACTGTACATCTTCTTTACGGGTACCATGAGACAGGTACTGAGTCAGGGTCAGACGGTTAATTTGATGACGTTTCAGCAGATAGACTGCAAATGAGTCACGCTCAGAATACATGGCAACCAGAATATCAGCACCTTCTACAGTACGATCACCACCGCTTGACTGCACGTGAAAAATCGCGCGTTGCAAGATCCGGTCGAAGCTTTCTGTCGGGTGTGGTGCCTGATCACTATTTTCACCAAGTTTAGGGGTATGTTGTTCTACGTACTCTTCTAATTCCTTACGCAACACGATGATGTCCGCACCACATGCTTTGAGAGCATTCACGGCTGAATCATTGTCGAGCAAGGCTAACAATAAATGTTCTACGGTCAGGAACTCATGTCTCTTTTGACGAGCCATGCTGACAGCCAAACGTAGTGACACTTCTAATTGACGACTGAGCATGTAACCCCCTTAATCTTTAGGCTCTATTTGGCAAAGTAACGGATGACCTTGTGATCGAGCATAATTATTGACTTGGTTCGCTTTGGTCTCCGCAATTTCTCGAGGATAAACCCCAGCTACACCCTTTCCTTCATAATGTACAGTTAGCATTACTTGTGTAGCTTGGTCAAGATTCATTGCAAAGTATTGTTGTAAAATTTCAATTACAAACTCCATCGGCGTATAGTCGTCATTTAATAAAACAACGGCATACAACGGTGGACGTTTCAGTTCTGGCGGTGCAGTCTGTACAGCTAAGTCAGAATCACCGTCTTCAGAGGGTTCATTTGTTAAACGTGGGCTGATATGCCAATCAACGATTCCAGACTCATTAAAAGAATTTTTAATATCACTTAAACACATTTGACGTTTATTGCTTGGCATAAGATTTATATTTCACACTTAATTTGCATTTGCTTCGGTTTTCGGAATTTCTGACAAGGTGGCAGACTGATTTTCTACTGCTTTGCCCTGTTCCCAACTAAAACGACGAATCACAGGTTTGGCACCAGTAAGACGCACTTCAATAAATTCTGGCTTAAAGCCCTTAGGCATGGTCCAGCGGCCAGTGAGTCGCTCATAATTTTCGAAATTAAAGTTTTTATCTTCCAGTGGCACCACCAGAATTTCAGTCCCTTTAATCAGGCGCAATTCCACACTACCTGAAGCACGGCTTTTGCCTGGACTGACCTGCACCAGATCAATCTGATATTCAAAGGCATTTTCCGGCAAAGGTTTAATGGACAGGTTTTGAACCGCCAATGCTAGACCACCACGCTGACGCAAAATCTCGCGATAAATGGTTCCCACACTTTCGGCCTGCACCTGTTCATCACGTGCCTTGGTCATGGCCAGATACAGATCATTGGCATTACTGACCGCCAGATCACGCTCCTGAACCGCAGTATTCAGCGTCTTGTTCAGTGTTTCCAGACTGGCTTTCTGAGTCTGTACCACATCGACCAGTTGCTCTGCATCCGCATCATAACCCGCCGCAGTCAAACCCTGACGATGTCCTACGGTATATCCGAGTACGCCACTGCTTAAGATCAATACAGCCGCACCAATGGCTAAGGGCGTATTGCCTTTCATGAATGGTTTCTTAGTACCGGGTTCCTGAGGAAGCGTCGTATTTGACTCGTTATTCGGCATTTTGATCTCTTGTTTGCTTTAATCAAGACACACATTTAAATCCAAATCTAAATGTGTGTGAAGTTCTAATACGTTTTTTATGGTAATAAACCAATATTATTTAAGCCAGCGTCTTCAGCAAAACCAAACATCAGGTTCATGTTCTGCACAGCCTGACCTGCTGCGCCTTTTACCAGATTGTCTTGTGCAACCAAGATCACCAGTTTTGTTGGCTGTGGCTTATACAAGGCAATACGTAACTGATTCGCTCCACGCACTGAACGGGTTTCAGGTGAGCTACCCGCCGGCATTACATCGACAAACTGTTCGTTAATGTAGAATTGCTCATATAGCGCTTGTAAATCTGCGGCTTGCCCTGCTTCAGTTAAATCGATATAGATGGTCGACAACATACCACGAATCATTGGCACCAAATGCGGTACAAATAAAATATGATCAAACACATTTTTTTGACCTGAAATTTTTTCCAATGCTTCGACAATTTCAGGGTGATGACGATGACCCGCTACACCATAGGCCTTAAAATTATCGGAATTTTCAGAATAAATCATGCCCAGACTGGCTTTACGACCTGCACCTGATACACCAGATTTGGCATCGATAATAATGCTTTCAGGTTTCACCAATGCTTCAGCCGCTTTTAAGACTGGCGCCAGACCCAACTGAACTGTAGTTGGATAACACCCCGGATTCCCGATCACACTGGCCTTTTTAATTTCTTCACGATTTAGCTCAGATAAACCATAAACAGAATCTTTTAACAGTTCTGGACATGCATGTTGCATGCCATACCATTTTTCAAACTGTTCAAGATCTTGTAAACGAAAATCTGCCGCCAAGTCGATCACTTTGGTATTTGCAGCAACCAGCTCTTCGGCATGTTTCATTGCGACACCATGCGGCGTTGCAAAGAACACCACATCGCATGATTTTAATAAACCCAGACTCAAATCAGAAAATTTAAGATTGGTATGCCCGCGCAAGCTTGGGAACATGTCATCTACACGACGACCTGCTTCAGTACGTGATGTCAGTGCTGTTACATTTACATCTGGATGTCGTAGCAAAAGACGCAAAAGTTCAACGCCTGTATAACCCGTACCACCCACAATACCCACTGAAATCACGATGATTACCTCAAATAAATGTTTCCTTTATACAGCCTAGTATGACAGGAAGTTGAGGTTTTCTAAACCATTTCACTGGGGTTTGCTGGTTTTTTAATTGATCAGTAGGATAAGTCCGATTTTGATCATGAAACTTTTAATTTGCTTAGGCTATTTCAATAGAGTTATATGGACTTATTAATTATGGTTTTAGGCACCCCACCAATATGGCAACGGCGTATTTTTCAGCGTTATACGATGCTGCTGGAAATGCTGATCATGCTTAGCAACTTCTGCCCAAAAGCGTGGACTATGATCAAAATGCTTTGTGTGTACCAGTTCATGGACAGCGACATAATGCGTGACCTCTTCAGGAAATAATACCAGCGCGCTGTTCAACATAATGTCATGCTTGGCAGAACAACTGCCCCAACGGGTTTTAGGTTGTCGAATACTGCAGTTTTTAAAAGGCAACCGACATTGCTGTGAGACAAGATTTAAATATGAAGGAAGCTGTTCTTTTGCATAGGCAATCACGAAAGTTTTTAAATATTCTTCAGGATGTCGGTCACTGATCCAAAGCTGTAGATCTTCATGATCAAAAATAAAGTTGTTTTTCTGGCTGTGATAAGAAATTTTTACTGCTGCTTTTAGATTGAATAACCGCAGCTCACTCGGTAGCGTCCGGTCAATATTTTCGATTTTTTCCTGCTGGGATTGCCAGGTTTTAATCAGCCAGCTTTCAGATTGTTCAATAAAATGCTGTATCTGTTTTTTGCTGCAAAAAACCGGTGCTGTCAGACGAATCTGGGTTGCATCGACACGCAAACGTAACCGTGTTGAACGGACATTTCGGGTGATTTGAATTTCGGGTAGGTCGGATAAGGTCATTATAGTTTTTTTTAATCTCCCCAAACCCCTTTTTTTCAAAGAGGGGCTTTTAAAAGTCTCCCTTCTTGCACTTGTTTTTAAAGCAGTGTTTTAAAACTTCGCTCAGGGAGATTTAGAGGGATTTTTTCTAGAAAGTTTAATTAAACCGCAGTACGCTCTTCAATTCCGTTATCCGTCGCGACAATGGCGATATCTGCTTTATTAATCGCAAAGATCCCGTTACACACCACGCCCGGAATATCGTTTAAGGTTTTTTCCAGTTCAAGCGCATTTAGAATATTCAGGTTGTACACGTCTAGAATCACGTTACTGTTGTCAGTTACCACACCTTCACGATAAGCAGGATCGCCACCCAAAGATACAATTTTACGCGCAACCGCAGAACGTGCCATTGGAATCACTTCTACAGGAAGCGGAAACTCACGACCCAATTGTCCAACCCATTTTGAATCATCCACGATACACACAAATTTTTTCGCAATAGAGGCAACAATTTTTTCACGTGTCAATGCTGCGCCGCCACCTTTGATCATATGCATATGACGATCAATTTCGTCTGCGCCATCGACATAGGCATCTAAACCACTGACAGAGTTCATATCCACTACTTCAATACCGAGCTTTTTTAAGCGCTGTGCAGTTGCTTCTGAACTGGCTACCGCAGCTTCCAATTGCAGCTCAGGTAATAAGTCAATTAAAAAGTTTACAGTACTGCCTGTACCTACGCCTAAAATGCCCCCTTTTGGCAAGTGTTTTAAAGCGGCTTTAGCTGCTGCTTGTTTTTTCTCATCTTGGGTTGCATATAGACTCATGGCTTCACTCAACTATTTTGGACTTTTGCAGCTTTTTTAAACCGCAAAGCCGTGTGGTTTGTTACAATAAGCCCCTATTTTAAACTGTTAGATGGAAAATTAACATGCTGTCTCGTTTGGTTCGACAAATTTTACAAGCAACGGTCTACGATGTTGCAATCGAAACTCCACTCGAAGCAGCGCCACGAATTAGCGAACGACTCAATAATAATATCCGCTTTAAACGTGAAGATTTACAACCGGTTTTTTCATTCAAGCTACGCGGTGCCTATAACC
This sequence comes from Acinetobacter lwoffii, assembly GCA_013530545.1. Classification (GTDB taxonomy): domain Bacteria; phylum Pseudomonadota; class Gammaproteobacteria; order Pseudomonadales; family Moraxellaceae; genus Acinetobacter; species Acinetobacter lwoffii_G. The sequence continues at coordinate 30,802 of SPVA01000112.1, read as the reverse complement.
GTATTAGTCAATTACCGAAATCACAAATGGAACGTGGCGTTATTACTGCTTCAGCGGGCAACCATGCACAAGGTGTGGCACTGTCAGGGAAAAAGTTGGGTATTCGTGCGATTATTGTGATGCCTAAAACCACACCGGATATCAAGGTGCAAGCGGTTAAACGTCTGGGTGGCGAAGTGGTTTTGCATGGTGATTCATTTGATGTTGCCAATAAATATGCGATTCAACGTGCCCAAGAAGATGGCATGACCTTCATTCCGCCTTATGATGATGAACTGGTGATTGCTGGCCAAGGTACGATTGCCAATGAAATTCTGCGTCAATGGCGCGATGTCGATTACGTGTTTGTTGCAGTTGGCGGTGGTGGCCTGATCGCAGGTGTTGCAGCCTACCTAGGTGATGTCGCACCCCACGTTAAAGTCATTCCAGTGGAATATGACGAATCTGCCTGTTTAAAAGCTGCTTTAGAAGCCAATGAACGTGTGATTCTTCCATCTGTAGGTTTATTTGCTGATGGTACAGCGGTAGCCCAAATTGGTGAAAAACCGTTTGAAGTGATTCGTCTGCAAAAGTCGGACAATTCAGGCCCGATCGTGAAGTCTGTGCAGCGATTAAAGACACTTATGACGAATGCCGTAGCATTGTAGAACCATCTGGTGCAATGGCTCTGGCAGGTATTAAAAAATACGTGGCTGAACATGGCATCGAAGGGAAAAATATGGTGTCGATTGTCTGCGGCGCCAACATGAACTTCGACCGTTTACGTTATATCGCTGAACGTACCGAATTGGGTGAACGCAAAGAAGCGATTTTTGCCGTGACCATTCCAGAACAGAAAGGTTCATTCCTGAGTTTCTGCCGTGCATTACAAGGCCGTAATATTACTGAATTTAACTACCGTGCCAGCGATGCTTCTGCTGCACAGGTCTTTGTCGGTATTAGTCTAAAAAATGGCGAGAAAGAACGTCAGGAAATTTATGAAGCCTTAAAGTTCCAGTATGACGTTGACGATCTGTCTGATGATGAAGTGGCCAAACTGCATATCCGTTACCTGATCGGTGGTCATGCCGATATTGAAAATGAACGCCTGTTCCGCGTGGAATTCCCGGAGCGTCCTGGCGCTTTACTGATGTTCCTGGAACGTCTTGGCCCAACCCATAACATTACCCTGTTCCACTACCGTAACCACGGCGCTGCTGAAGGCCGTGTTCTGGTAGGTCTTGAAGCGACCGATGCACAACAGAATCCGGACGGTTTAATCGAAACTCTCGAAACCATTACCTATCCTTATCAGGAAATTACCAACAATCTGGGCTATCAACGTTTCTTGAAGTAATTCTTTCAAACATAAACCGCCTTTCGAGGCGGTTTTTTTTAGGATGATATTCTATGCAGATTTAAAAGTACATCATGAATGAAAACACCAATTATCCATTAATTTTCAATCTTGTTATAATTAAAAATAATTACAAAAACAGAATCTTAAGATATGAATATCACTTTTATTATTATTTTGCTCACTACTTTATTTGTCTATTTATACGGCTATCCAGCATACAAATTAAATCAAGAAGAAGATCATGTTCGAACAAGTATGAAAAATATTCCCAGTAATGCAACCGCAAATAACCTCAGTAACATTGCAGGTGTAGAGGCACATTCAGAAATACTCAACCAATATCCCAAATTCGTTGTTTATATTTTTCTAGATCATTATAAAGAAGTGAAATTAGATCCTAAAATTTCAGCTTCTGTAAAAAGCTTTTCTTGTGCCTCAATCGATAATTTAAAAACTTATCCTCAACTCAAACGCCAAGCCACACTCAATATCATGAAGGATGATCATCATGAATTCGAATACATCATCCAAAACAGTTATGGAACCTTATATACACATCGTCAGGTTATGTCTGACTGTCCAAATTTTCAATCTGTACTTCAGATAAAAGAAGCGTAAAGACTTCAAAGATTTGTACTATTTTTACCTAAAAACTATAGCTGAGGAATCGCCTTCTCATTACCATAGCGGATATAACGAATGACATAAAGATAACGAAGGACAATCCATGGCATTATTTGCAGTCATCGGGCTTGGCAGTTTCGGTGCCACCGTGGCCACACAGCTCATCAGTCTGAAGCATGAAGTGATCGGGATCGATCTGAATAAAAAATATGTCGAAAATATTTCCGATCAACTGACCCATGCCGTGATTGCCGATGCAACCGATGAACATGTACTGGATGAGCTGAACATTCAGCGCTGTGATGCCGTTGTCGTTGCGATTGGAGAGGATATTGAAGCCAGCATTCTGTGTGTATTGCACTTAAAAAATATGGGCGTGAAGAAAATCTGGGTGAAAGCCAAATCCAAATCTCATCACATGATTCTGACCCATCTCAATGTTGAAAAAATCATTCATCCTGAAGAAGATATGGGCGTTCGGGTGGCCCAGTCTTTAAGCTATCCGATGGTCAGTCGCTATATGGCGCTTGAAGATGATCATTATATTGTCAAAATTGAAATTCATGCGGATCATCATGGTACACCGTTGAATCAGTTGATGAAGCATGTGCCTGAAATCACCATCTTATTACATAAACGCGGATCTACACTGCAATATCACGTAGATGCCGATCAGATTCTTCAAGAAGGCGATATTTTACTGGTTGAAGGATTGCTGGAACCTTTGCGCCGTCTTGCTAAATATTTTAAACATCTATGAAAAGTTCTGATTTAAAGCAACACAGGACGATTAACCTCAGTCCTCCGAGCTTACTGGCTTTGGGTTTTCTCGGATTAATTCTGATCGGCTCATTACTTCTGATGCTGCCTATCGCCCATCATGGAGAAATCAGCTGGCTAGACGCGATTTTTACAGCAACTTCTGCTGTGACCATTACCGGGCTATCGGTGGTAAATATCGGTGATGCCTATACCGTATTCGGCCAAATCGTGATTATGTTTTTGTTGCAATGCGGTGGCTTGGGTTTTATGACCTTTGCCATTCTGGCAGTGATGAGTCTGGCACCGCAACTGGGGCTAAAACAACAAGTCATGGCACAGGAATCGATCGGACAAACCAGTCTGAAGAAAGTCAGTTTTACCATTAAAGCCGTGTTTTTATATTCCCTGTTTTTTGAAGCGATCGGCACACTGATTCTGACCTTGTCCTGGCTCAAAGAATATCAGTTTAGCGATGCACTATTTTATGCGGCCTTTTATAGCGTCTCAGCTTTTAATAATGGTGGATTTTCGCTTTTTCCAAACAGCTTGATGAGCTTTTCAGGGCAGTATCTGATTACCTTTACCATCAGTATGCTCTATATCATTGGTGGTATCGGTTTTCTGGTGCTAATGGATGTCAAAGAACATAAACGCTGGCGTAAGTTGAGTACCAACAGCAAGCTAATCCTCTCAACGATTCTGGGTCTGAACCTCAGTGCTTTTATCGTACTTTGGCTATTAGAGGCTTCCAATCCGCAAACTTTGGGCCTGATGAGTTTAGGCGATCAGGCCGTGAATGCCTGGTTCCATGCCACCGTTCCCCGCTCTTCGGGTTTTAATAGCTTGCCGATGGAACAAATGAGTGATGCATCCACTTTAGTTACCATATTTCTGATGTTTATTGGTGGAGGTTCCTTAAGTACGGCGGGCGGCATTAAAGTCGGTACCTTTATTATTGTGGTGATCAGCGTAATCAGTTTTTTAAGACGCGAAGATGAAATCCGGCTGTTTAATCACTCTATTCCTGAAAAAACCACCTTTAAAGCCTTGGCCGTTTTGTGTATTACTGCAGCGCTGATCATGATGGGTTTTATGAGCTTATTAATTCTGGAACCTGAGCAGGATTTTCTGGATCTGTTGTTTGAAGCTGTGTCTGCAGCTTGTACCGTCGGTTTGTCCCGAGGTGTCACTGAAGACTTACAACCGGCCAGTTTGATCATTCTGATGTTGTTAATGTTCGCAGGTCGTCTAGGGCCACTGACACTTGCTTATTTTATTGCGACTCCAAAAAAGAGTCGTATCAAACATCCGCCTGCAGAAATCCAGATTGGCTAATCCACCTATAAAAAACCATGCCGCAGCATGGTTTTTTATTTTCATTCCAAGATGATTCAACTTGGAATCTTAGAACCAGTTCATCAATGAGACACCTAAACCGACATAAGTAGCACGGTGATTATAATCAATCAGACTTTCTCCGTAGCCATCAAATAGCTGGAATTGACCACGCAAACGCCCACTGATCGGGAATGACCAGTCGAACTGTACGGCTCCACGGTTGTCATCTCCACCTTTTAAAGTATGTCGCAGCATCAATGAAAAATCATGCTCCTTATAACGATAAAATGCGGTCATGTCTCCACGGCCAATATAGTTTTTTATTTCGGGATTGTTATCATCTTCTCGCTTCTCTTCAAAGCGATACCAAGGACGAATCATCAAGGCAAAATTGTCTTTTTCAAAACCAAGATTCAGCATCACCCGGTTCCAGCTACGTGATAACGGATCAGAACGACCATTGGACTGATGATTGATAGTCAGTCCCAACATACGCCAGTTAAGACCCAAAAGATCATAGTTGGTACGGAAAATTAAACTAGCTTCAGGTTCATAGTTGGTTTCACGAAACGGACGTGATTCTTCCGAGTTATACACCTGCCAGCGCGAAGACTGAGTATAACCAAGCCAAAGATCGCCATTATCTCCCAAGATATTTTCAACCGCCTTGGTCTTTAATGACAGTTGAAACTTAGCTTCAGTTGAAGTGAGATTCTGTTTCTCTGTCTCTATATTGTTGGGATTTTCACTCTCGGGTAATTCATTCTTGTTTGATGTCCAGAAACCTGGCATCAAATACACTGGCTGATAAGAACGAATATTCCAGGTGCCTAATTTACTTTCCGGAGAGAGTTCCCAGCGACTATCCAGCAAAGACAGATTCGGCGTCAGCTTTGATCCTTCAGAAGCGTAAATATTGGAAACAGTTTGACCAATTTTCGCTTTTAAATTATCGGGTTCAGGCGCAATTTCTGCTGCTGCACGACGCTCAGAAACGATTGCAGGCTTCTCAGTGACCGGAATTTTAAATAAAGCATCATAACAGGCCAGACGCTCTGCACTACTTTCCAGTGCGGCACAGGCTTCGGCCGTTGCCGGCATGGGGCTGTTAACTACTGTTTCTTCCGCATTCACTTGCGCCCCAACTGCACAACCCAGCAAAACGCTCAGCTGTAGAGTTGAGCGCTTAAACGAATTAAGCGCCATCCCTTATCCTCTTTTTTTTCTTTATAGAACTTGTTGAATTACAAAACCAAGCTGCTCCAGCATTTCACGTTTTGCCACTGGTGCCACAACTGCTTTCGTCGCCTGCTGCTCGACCAGATAGGTCTGTGCAACACGCTGCAAATCATCCAGTGTGACATTCAATAAACGTTCACGTAATTTTTTACGGAACGCTGGTGTACGTTGATGCAGATAGGCATAACATGCAGTAATGGCTTCGCCTGCTGGTGAACCCGGTTTATCCATACTGGCAATCAGACCCAAAATGGCTTCTTCCAACTGGTGTGGCTGTTGTGGTGCGTTGAGTAACCACTGGATACTGGCATCAAAATCCTGGAAAGTTTCTGCCAGACGTGGGTCACGGTAGCTGTAGAAACGGAATGAACAAGCATTGCCGTCATAGCTCGCACCACCACCATAGGCACCGCCTTTTTCACGGATGGCGCTGTGCAGGAAGCCATTACGTAAATAACCTGCCAGCACCATCAATGCAGCAGCATCAGGGTGTGAGACTTCAACTGCCGGATAAGCAGCCGCACAGAACTGGACATTGGCTTGAATCAACCAGGCTTCGTGCTGATCATGGGTGACTTTTTCCACTTGAGTCAATGCAACCGGTGCTGGATCAACAGCAAGCTTGTCCCAGACATTCTGGATTTCTTCAATCAGATGCTCAGATTGCGGCTCTTCACAGACTAACAAGAACTGCTTCGGCGCTTGCAACAAGACACGATGAATTCGTTTTAACTCGTCAATCAGCAGGTCATATTCAGCCGGATCTTTTTCGATCTTAGACACCAGTTCGATCAGCCAGTTTAATGCGCCAAGACCGGTATTGTGATAATCACGCAATGCTAATGCACTATGCTGACGTGAAGCCGTTTGCATTGCATAGCTATGTCCAGAACCAGAAATACGTGACTGCCAGCGCGTTTTACGCTGTTGTAACAGCTCAACAATACGGTCTTTCTCATCAAAGCGAAGCTGTTCAAAACCAATCTTCAACAGACGAATCGCATCCAGATGATTCACCAAAGATTTGGTGGTCAACGTCAACCAGGCAGTAATCTTGTTTTTGTCATCGACTTTAGAACGCAAAGATGCGCCCATGCCCAGACCGCCACTCACCGCTGTTTGCAGTTGCTGGAACTCAAGATAATCATACTCACCCGCACCGACTTCACCCATCAGGATCGACAGCAGGTTAAAGTAAGGCGACTGCACCACTTCATCCGGAATATTAACCAGAACCTGTTGATAATAAATACCATTGGTGCCGGCATGATACAGGTTCAACGGTGTATCAACACGGTTACAGATAATTTCGCGTAACTGGCCTTGAACAATCTGCAATTCCGCAGGGACATCTTCCAGACCAACTTTCGGCAACAAGTTCAAGTCATCCGGTGTGTCCTGACGCACATTCAATGCTTCAGTCTGGGCAATAATTTCAGCTTTTTGCTCTTCAGTCAGATTCTTGCCAATTTCAGCCAGACGCGCTTTTTCATCCGCTGCTTCTTGGGCAGATTTAGTCGCATCCGGAACCAGTGTCAATTGGACACGATGTGGGTTGTCCAGCAGATGCTCTTTGATCAGATTGGATAACCACATTGGATCTTGCAGCTCTTCTTTAACTGCGGCAATTGCAGAATCCACATCCCAAACTTCGACCGGATCACGATGATGAATCGCGCTGCCCAAACCGCTCAAGATCAAGCTCAAACCATACGGCGTACCATCACCATTGATTTCACGCTGATGCAATTCAATTTGATGCAGGATCGCATCGACCATGTTCTGATCGACCGGTTTAGACGCAACCTCTTCCAGAACCTGAAACACACCATGTTTAAATTCTTCTGCATGTTCAGGATTTGAACCTTGCACCGCACAGTAGAAAGTCATTTCAAAATTAGAATCATCCACACCCATAAATGGACCTGTTGCATCTGCATAACCACAAGTTTCCAGATAATGACGCAGTGGTGATGCTGAATCTTCAAGCAGAATTCCTTCGACTAAACGCATGCCCAAACGCAGTTTAATGTCACTGGCTTCTGGTAATAACCATGACAGCACATGATAGGTCTTGTCCTGTAGATCTTCGGCATCAACCGCATAGCTATCTGTAACCGTCAATGGTGCAGTCAAACGGGTTTCAGGTGTTGGATAGAGTGTCTGACCTTTTTCAAATTTGGACAATGCCAGATTTTCAAACTGCTCTTGCAGTTCAAATGCGGTTTTATTACCAAAGGTCATGAAGACTGCATTACTTGGATGGTAATGTGACTTATAGAAATCAACCAACTCTTGGTAAGTCAGATCAGGAATATCTTTGGGATCACCGCCAGAATTATAGTGATAAGTCGTATTCGGGAATAAATGATGCGCCAGCGTATGATAGAGCTGGTCTGAAGGCGAACTCATCGCCCCTTTCATTTCATTAAAGACCACGCCTTTATAGACAGGCTCGCCATTTTCCAGCTCAATGCGAATGCCTTCCTGGGCAAAATCTAGTGGATTCAGGTTCGCAGCAAATGCTGCATCCATATACACTTCGAGCAGGTTCTGGAAATCTTTGCTGTTCTGCGTCGCAAATGGATATGCAGTCCAGTCCGCCGCAGTAAAGGCATTCATGAAAGTATTCAGTGAACGGCGAATCATCAGGAAGAATGGATCACGCACCGGGAATTTTTCTGAACCACACAGCGCAGTATGTTCCAGAATATGTGCTTCGCCTTTAGAATCCATCGGCTGGGTACGAAACGCCACCAGAAAGACATTTTCGTCGTGATTGGTCGCCAGATGATAATGCGTGGCGCCAGTCACTTTATGTTTATATTCAGACACGAAAATGTCTAAAGCTTCAACATGTTGTTGACGTACCAACTGAAACGCAGGATGTACAGTTTGAGAAATGGTTTCAGTGACATCTACAGTCATGCGATCTCCTAATGCTTTAATTAAAATAACTAAGTGCATTATAGCTTTAGTTATCTGAATTATTCACGTTGAAAACCGAGGATTTTGATCGAATTAAGTAAACTTGATCATTTGAAAATTAAATCATCAAATTTACTTCCTGCATCTAGATGAGTATTTACAAGCTTAAGAAATCAGATATTTAAAATAGTTATAGCTTGGATTATTTTCTACAAATACATAATTCTGCTTTTGATAAAAACTGGCGGCCAGTCGGGTATCTGTTTGCAGGCATAAAGCTGAATAATGCGGACGTGCCAACTGTTCCAAATAAGCCAGAAGCTGTTTACCTACGCCATGCTGACGATATTTCGGATGCACATAGAAACGGCGTACCCGACCAATCCGGTCTTCAATGCCGTTATCTCCCCATTGCTGGTTTAAGCCGCCACATGCAACCAGCTTCTTGCCATCATGCGCCACCACCAGATATTCATTGGCGTGGCTAAAGCAGTTTTTCCCGGTGCGATATTCTTCTATTAATTTATCTACCAAATTATAGCCTTCTTTACGTGCCAGAGTTGCCAGTGTTTCGATCTGGTCCGGGAGTTGTTCGGCTGTTACAATTTTAATATTCATATACGCACACTATTTGAAATTGTTGTGAAGAATGACAGTTGCCAAGCGACTTAAAGTATCATGCCAGGAGCGATATCTCTTTATAAATAAAATGTGATCCTTAAATCAATGCTGCGGCGCACCAGTGCACAAAAATAAGTCAGTTTTTAGACCAAAGATAGCTGCTGAACAAAATACAGCATTTTTGAAAAGTATTTGAAAATGATTCAGCAAACTACAGCAATCCCAAGCAATCGTGTAAACTTAGGACTTTCATTTTTAATGTGATATTTGAACATGGCAACTGTTGATCTTTTTGCGATTGGTAATGCGCTGATTGACCAAGAATTTAAAGTTTCTGATGACTTTTTAACTGCACATCACTTGCAAAAAGGCACCATGCAACTTGCAGATGGTGAGACTCAAGCCACTCTTTATCAAAATCTTCAAGCGACTCAAGTGTATAAGGGTCAAGCTTCAGGCGGTTCAGCAGCCAACACTACTGTGGCATTTTCTGCGCTGGGTGGTTCTGCATTTTATGGCTGTCGTGTCGGAAATGACGAATTGGGACACATCTACCTGAAGGGTTTGAATGATGCCGGTATTAAGACCACCACTCAATCGATCAGTGAAGGCGTGACAGGAACCTGTATGGTTCTGGTCAGCCCTGATTCTGAACGTACCATGCATACTTATCTGGGTATTACGGCCGAACTGACTGATCAACAAATTGATTTCAGCGCATTAAATAGCGCGAAATGGTTATATCTTGAAGGATATTTATCGACTTCTGACACAGCACGTCATGCCGTACAACAAGCACGTGATATTGCCCGTGCTAATGGCGTTAAAATTGCTCTAACTTTATCTGATCCTGCCATGGTGCAATATGCCCGTGCCGGTTTGGATGAAATGATTGCAGATGGTGTTGACCTACTGCTATGTAACCAGCAAGAAGCGCTGATGTATACAGAAACAGATAATCTTGAGGCAGCTTTACTTAAATTAAAAGCAATCAGTCAGCACGTTGTCATTACATTGTCAGCTGAAGGTGCACTGATTTCGGATCATCAAAATACGTTTAAAGTGCCTGGTCGTAAAGTGACTGCGGTAGATGCAAACGGTGCCGGTGATGCTTTTGCCGGAGCTTTCCTGTACGGATTGAATGCTAATTTGGGTCTTCAAGCTGCGGCTGAACTGGCGATTCTCATTTCGAGCCAGGTGGTTTCACAATTTGGTCCGCGCTTGGCAGTTGAAGACTATGCGGCATTATTACAAGACTTTCAAAAGGAATGTGCTTAATGTTTAAAATTTGCATGACCGAAGACGTTCCAGAACGCGAAGCACGCTCTTTTGAGCTTCCTGATGGAGATAATATCTTTATCACCCAACGTGATGGCGCCTTCTATGCCTATCAAAACCTGTGTCCGCATTTGCAGGTCGAACTTGAATTTCTGGAAAACCAGTTTCTGGATCGTGATCAGGAATTTATTGAATGCTCCACGCATGGCGCCTTGTTTCTGGTAGAAAGCGGTGAATGCATTTCTGGGCCTTGCCAAGGTCAAGCACTTGAAAAAGTAGAGATTACCGTGCATTCTGATGGTGGAATTTACCTCTCAGAATAAGACTAAAACGGACTTCACCATGCCTGCATTTTTTCTAGACTATAACCTGATGCCTTTTCATCTGAGTTTATTGGCGATTATTCTGTTCGGTGTGGTGAAAACCATTGGTTTCTATTTTGGACTCAGACCCAGCAAGTTTCTGCAAAAAATATCACCTTATGACTTTCAGCAGATGGATCTACTAAACGTCAAATTTTCCAAAACCTTGATTGTGTTTTTCTTCCTGATGAATTTTAGCTTTGCCGGCTATGTTTTACAGTTCCTGATCTATTCTCAGGAATTTAAATTTCTGCCTGCTTACTACTTAATTATTCCGGCTTTGATCATTGCGACTTTTTTTACTATTTTTATGATTCACTGTCTGGATCAGGTCATTCCACCTAAATATAAAAAGAACAATGTCAATTTACTTGGTCGTCTGGCGACGATTTCCAGTGGTAATGCCCGTCCCGGTTTTTCTGCTCAAGCACGGGTACGGGATGAGTATGGGCAACTGCATTATGTACAGGTAGAACCTGAGTTTGGTGAACTCGGTTTTCAGTCGCAGATTATCCTGATTCGCATGAGAAAATCTCATTATGTTGCCAAAAAAATTTGTAAATCTAATCAGCTATTTAGCATGAATCTAGATTAAATTCCAAATCAGTAATAGACATTAAAAAATCCCGACAGATATCGGGATTTTTTAATGTCTAGATCTACTTTTTGAGAAGCCCTGAAACCATGTTCAATACATTTTGAATATCGTTATTGGCTTCCTGCTTGCTGGTCTGCTCACCTTGCGGGGTAAGCGAATCAATAATCTGCGGCAAGACCTGTGAAATCGCACTATACACATCCTGCTTCGGTGCATGGGTTTGCTGTGCAACTTCTTCAACTTCCTGATCATCAAACAGGTTTTGCACCTGCTGCGGATCGACATTGGCATTTTCACCGGGACCGGTCGACACCCAATCATCGACCTGGCTATTAAGACCCTGTCCTTTGAGCTTGTCGAGCGCACCCTGTAAACCACCCTGTTTTTGAATCCAGGCCAGCACCAAAGGCAGTACTGCAATCAATAAGGTTTTACCGGTAGAGCCACCTAGTCCGGAACGAGGCTGGGCAGTACTTTGAGTACCACCACCACCGAACTGACTTAGTACTGAACCCAAAATTGCCCCTAAACCATTTTGTCGGTTCTGCTGGCCGGTTTGATTTTGCTGATTCTGCTGGTTTTGAGTATTTTGATTTTGCTGAGGATTTGACTGGTTTAAATGCCCTAGCACAGACCCTAGGATATCTGCCAAGCCACCTTGTTGTGAGGACTTTTGCTGCGACTGTCCGCCACCCAATGCCTGCTTTGCTAATATTTCCACAATACTACTCAGGTTTGTCATGTCCTATATCCTATGTGCATCTTAATTACAGAATACGGCCTGCCCTCATATTGTCTAGGCAAGATTGTGTTAATATTTGCAATCTTAGTTAAGCTAGTTTTTAGCTTACCAGCGAAATTTATCCCAGTTTTCCGGATTGGCCCAAAACTTGGAGTTAAACCAGTCTGGCACATGCTTATAGGTTAAAATATTAAACTGCCACAGCGCAAAATCCGCCTCATGTGTGGTCTTATCAATTAACTGGGTAAATCCCAAAGCTCTCAATAATTTTTCGTCTTGCAGGCGACTAATCACCACTAGCCGTTTGGCAAACAAATCACGTAATTTCACCAGAATTTGACTCATGATCTGTTCAGACAAATGTTCTGTTTCTGCAGTATCCAGCATCACCACAGCCAAGTCATAACGTTGCTGAAAAGGCAGATTTAAAAAGTCAGATACGCTAAAATAGAACCATTGAATAGCTGGCTGAAACTGGACTTGGCTCAAGTCCTGCCCAATACAAATAGCAGTATGAATTGGCTGTTCCTGTGCGAAATCGTCTAGCATCGAAGTAATGACATTCTGCTCAGCCATAACTGCATCCTTATGATTTAAGTGAGTAATTTTTATGGAACTTCAGGGCATTTGTCATAAAATGCACGTCGGCCTCAAGGACCTTAGTGTAACTGATCAACAGATACAGCGGGCAAATGTTGAATATAAATTAATTCTAGATCGTGCAGAAATTGATCTTCCGTTTAATTTAGGCCAGGAAATCGAAATTGAATGGACCGGTAATATTTACTGCGTGTCCTGTGGCAACAAAACTTCCAAATCATTTTCGCAAGGTCACTGTTTTAAATGTTTTAAAACCAATGCTTCATGTGATATGTGCATCATGAAGCCAGAGACTTGCCATTATCATTTAGGCACTTGCCGCGAAGATGAGTTTGCACAGAATGTCTGCTTTCAGCCACATATTGTCTATTTGGCCAATTCTAGCGCATTAAAGGTCGGTATTACCCGTACCAGCCAAATGCCGACCCGCTGGCTTGATCAGGGCGCGACCCAAGCCCTGCCGATTATGAAAGTGGGCTCACGTCGTCTTTCTGGAAAGCTTGAGGTCATGTTTGGTACTCAGGTTGCTGATAAGACTGACTGGCGCAAGCTGCTCAAAGGTGAAGCAGAACCATTGAATCTGATTGAAGTGCGTGAACAACTTTTAGAAGAATTCGCGCCTAAAATTCAAAGCATTCGTGAAGAATTTAATCAGAATCTAGAATTTAATGAGAATATTGAAGTATTGGAAGATGAATTCGCACGAGAATTTATTTATCCGGTAGAACAATATCCAGAAAAGATTAAATCGCATAATCTGGATAAAACTCCTGTCATTCGTGGCAAATTACAAGGCATCAAGGGTCAGTATTTAATTCTGGATACTGGCGTAATTAATATGCGCAAATATACCGGTTATGAACTGATTATTCGTGCTTAAACCATTATTTGCCTAGAAAATAAAAAACCAGCCCGCAGGCTGGTTTTTTATACAATAATTTTATTTGATTTTTGCTTGAGATTTCAGGTAACGCGTATAGTCATCAAATTCCTGCTGACCACGAAGTTGTTGATATAACTTCACCAACTCACTGCGTTGTTCTGCACTCAACACATCCACCGGATTTTTCTTCACTTCTGATACAGCAACCACAACCAGCTCATTTGGCATTTTCGCTGTAGTCACTGACCAATGGCCTGCTTTTGGTGTCGGAAGACTAAAGGCCGCACGCTGTACATCACGTTTTAGTAAACCTTCAGCACGTGTGTAAACACCAGCATCTTCAAAGATCAAATCACCTTTCGCCACTGCCGCAGCCGGTTTGGTTTTGAACTCATCCAAAGCTTTCTGAATTTTTGCTTTTGCCAAAGCAGCTGCTTTGTCTTCAATCAACTGAGCCTTAACACGCGGTTTTGCTTCTGCCAGTGTTTGTTCGCCAGCTGCATGATAATTACGCACCTTGATCCAGGCTACATCACCATTGGCCAACTGAATGCTTGATGAAGCATTACGATCACCATTTTTAACATCATCATTAAACAATTTGACTTTGAGGTTAGCATCGCTCAGCACTGGATCACGGGTCGAAAGTGTTACCCCTTGGGCTTTCTGGACTTGCACACCTTTCACTTCTTGAGTAACGACATCCAGTGAATCACTTCCTACCACCATATCATTCAGCGTATTGACCGTATCAGAGAATGCATTGGATTTTTTAGCAGCTAAAGCTTCTTCAGACAAACGTGCTTTTTGTGATTCAAAAGAAGGAACCGCAACATCTGGCGTTTGCACAGAAATAATGTGGTATCCATAATCTGTTTTCACCGGTGCAGACACCTGACCCGATTTTAAAGAACTAACCGTCTGGTCAAATGCAGTACCGAATACACCTTCTTCATAGACAGCAAGCGCACCACCTTGAGACTTAGAATCAGGGTCTTCAGAATATTGTGCTGCAGCTTGAGCAAAAGTGGTACCGGCTTTAATTTTGGCTGCAATCTCGGTCGCCAGTTTTTTTGCTTCAGCATCACTACGACTGTCCGCCGTAATTAAAATATGCTTCACATCCGGTTTAACTGCCTGTTTTTGTGTTGCAACAAAGGCAGTATACGCTTCTTGAAGTTCAGCATCGGTAACCGCCAAACTCTGCACCTGAATATCGCTTGGCTTTAACACCACATAGTCGACATCTACACTAGTCGGCTGTTTGAATAGCGTTTTGTGTTTTTCATAATAGGCAGCAATGTCTGCATCCGTCACTTTGACATCTTTTTTATAGCTGTCCAGATTAATGCTGGAAATATGAATATGACGTTGTTCAGTTTGCAAATCAGCAATCTGCTGCATTTCGACTGGGCTTACCAGTGGATAATCCAGGAAAGTCGATGACAGCATCTTCAGCGCATGATCTTTACGTAAACTTTCAATCAAAGCGCGATTGGTCATGCCAATTGATTTCAGATAATTTTCATATAAAGCATTCGAGAACTTGCCATCTTGCTGGAAAGTAGGCTGCTGAGCAATCATCTGTTCAATTTGCTGGTCACTCAGACTGATCCCTAATTCTTCAGCCTGTTGCAGCAATAAAGTACGTGCAACCAGAGTATCCATGGCTTTCTGGTCAATGAAGCTTTGATTCAGTAAAGTTTCATCCCCATTGGCATAACTGAGATATTGTTCTTTAAATGATTTGGTCAGTGACTCTAATTCTTTTTGAGATATTTCAGTCCCGTTCACTGATTTTGCTGCATCAGAGTTTCCGCTGCTAAAATATCCTTCAATACCTACAAGTGCTAACGGGGTCAAAAACAGAACGAGCAAGACTTTGCCCAACCAACCCTTAATAACTTTACGAAAAGCTTCCATAAGTATTCCAATATTTTATTTGCAAAGGATTTTAACCGAAAATACCCATTGAATGAATGTGTTAATCATCACAATTAAATTTATCAATAAAAAACGCGCCAAAGAAGGCGCGTTTCGTCGCTGGGTAAGCTTAAGCTACAGCGTCTTTTAAGCCTTTACCTGCTTTGAAGCTAGGTACTTTGCTTGCTTTGATCTCAAGAGTAGCACCAGTTTGTGGGTTACGGCCAGTACGTGCAGCGCGTTCTTTCACGCCAAAAGTACCAAAACCCACTAAAGTTACTGTATCACCCGATTTTAAAGCTTCAGTAACAGAAGCAATTGTAGCATCTAAAGCTTTACCTGCGTCAGCCTTAGATAATCCCCCTTTTTCTGCAATTGCATCAATTAATTCTGATTTATTCATGAAGATTACGTCCTCTTAATATCGTTTATTTAAGGTTCAAGAATTGGTTTAACATGCCATAACGCCTTTATAGCAATGCTTTAGGTATAAACGCAATACTTAAGAACCTCTTTTTTTTCAAAAAATATGCGAAAAAAACATTGAATAATGAATAAAGTCATTTTATTTAAGTTTTTTCGACAATTCTTCTTTCATTTTTTCTTGTTCCGCAGTCAACTGATCAACCTTGGCATGCAACTGAAGGATTAAACGTTCCAAATACTGTACATCCTTCAATGTGACTAATCCTATACGATTCAATGAGTGATGAACAGAGTTGTCGATTAATTTTTCCACTTTGTCTTTGGTGTCTGTAACCGACTCTTTGGCCTTTTCCGAAACCTTCTCTACAGTTTGATCGGCAATATCTGCAGTTTTAGATTCAAGCTCTTCCCCGACCTTGACCAGCGAGTCAAACAGTTTGTTACCTTCTTCTTCTGCACGTGAAAATGCCCCTAGCCCAGCCAACCAGATTTGTTTGGTATATTTACGAAAATCAAGAACCGATTTGCGCTCCGAGGCAGATTTAGACTTGGTTTTCAGCGTTTTCTCATTCGAAGCTTCAGTTGAGTCTTGTGCTGTTTTTGACTTGTCCATGTGCACGGCTCCTGTTTGTTTTCTGCGCAATTATTATAAATTATTCTACAAAACCACTGCATAATAGCAAATTTAGTACTTGATAGATTTGATAAACTGTTCTACAAAGCAATTTATTTCAAGTCTAATTTGATTTAACCCTGAAATCTCTTCACAAGCAGGAAGCTTTTTCACTTTATATTTCAGGTAAGGATTGGTTGTATATGAGCGAATCGCAACAAAGTCAAAATCAACCGCATTTGTTGCTTACGATGACGTTAATTGTTTTAGAGACAATATTTACCTTCATTCTCAAGCATGATCGTGTCGTTGCATTACAGGCCAAAAAGTTTGTAGATGAAAACATCTCTATTAAAATTAATAGCTATATTCCGTATTTCGACTTTTATGTGCAATTCACCCCCAATGGACTATTATTTGACCATAAAGCACCGGGCCGCATTGTCGACCTGGATGTGCGCACCACACTTCCCGATCTGATTAAAATTTTCATTTTTGGTAATCGTCGTAGCATTCGCAGCATGCGCATTGATGGTCATCAGGTTTTAAAAGATGAATTTCGTGATCTGTTAACCGTATTCAGTTTGCCAAAAGTACTAGCCGACTGGAAACACTGGCTGTCTGATGCGCCGACGGATGATGCGGAAATTATTGCTTCTAAAAAGCGTATTGCGCCGCTTTTAAAGAAAATTGAAGAGCAGCGTTCCAAGATCAATACCCTGCAAGTGGAAGTCAAACAGTATAAAAACCGCCTAAAACGGATCGAACGCCGTCAAAAGCGTATTAATATCATTTTCGGCCTGAGCAGCGTACTTTTGATTACGTTATTAGTATATAATTGGCTGAGCATGTAAATCTTTCATTCTCCAAAAATTAAATCCCACTAAGGTCTACTAAAAATAACTTGACTAATTTAGTCGGGATTCATAAAATCTACACATCTAGTCTAACCATGTGTATCGAATCATGCGCCTAACCACTCGCGGTCGCTACGCTGTGACTGCTCTACTTGATCTAGCTTTGCAGCCTTCTGAAAAAACGATAACGCTCGCTGAAATTGCAGCACGTCAAACTATTTCTGTTGCTTATCTTGAGCAGTTATTTGCGAAGCTCAAGCGTCATGGTTTAGTTTCTAGTGTTCGTGGCGCAAATGGTGGTTACCATTTAGCACGTAATGCAGATGAAATTACTGTGTTAGCAATTATTGAAGCTGTAAACGAAACAGTTGATGCGACTCGCTGTGACCATAAAGGCAATTGCCAGAATGGCGCGATGTGCTTGACTCATGATTTATGGCAGGAACTCTCCCATCACATCGCCGATTATTTAGAAAAAATCTCGCTTGCTGATCTGGTTGCACGTGACAACGTCCAGACTGTGTCATTACGCCAAAAATCAGCACCTTTAGATTCAGCCCTTTTATCGGTTACAGGTATTTGACATGAAACGTCCGATTTATCTTGATTATGCAGCTACAACTCCTGTAGATCCTCAGGTTGCTGAACGTATGATGGAATGCTTAACATTCGATGGTACCTTTGGTAATGCGGCATCTCGTTCACACGCGTATGGTTGGCAAGCAGAAGAAAAAGTTGAATATGCACGTGAACAAGTTGCGAATTTAATTAAAGCTGATCCACGTGAAATCGTATGGACTTCGGGTGCGACCGAGTCAGACAACCTTGCGCTTAAAGGTGTGGCTCATTTCTATGCATCTAAAGGTAAACATATCGTTACCTCTAAAATCGAACATAAGGCAGTTTTAGATACCTGTCGTGAGCTTGAGTCTGAAGGTTTTGAAATTACCTATATTGAGCCGCAACCTCAAACCGGTTTAATTACTCCAGAAATGGTACAAGCAGCAATCCGTCCAGATACGATTCTTGTTTCCCTAATGATGGTGAACAATGAAATCGGCACAGTGACTGATGTTGCGGCGATTGGTGAAATCACTCGCGCCAACAAGATTTTCTTCCACGTCGATGCAGCTCAGGCAGCGGGTAAAGTTGAAATTGATCTTTCAACTTTAAAAGTAGACTTGATGAGCTTCTCTGCGCACAAGATCTATGGCCCTAAAGGTATTGGCGCACTGTTTGTACGTCGTAGCCCACGTGTACGCCTTAAAGCTGAAATGCATGGTGGCGGCCATGAACGTGGTATGCGTTCAGGTACCCTTGCGACTCACCAGATTGTAGGTATGGGTGAAGCATTTGAACTTGCAGGTAAAAACCTGGAAGCTGAACAAACTCGTTTACGTGTACTTCGCGACAAGCTATGGAATGGTTTACAAGGCCTTGAACAAGTATTCCTGAACGGCCATCCAACACAAAACGTTGCGAACTATCTAAACATTAGCTTCAACTTCGTTGAAGGCGAATCATTGATGATGGCATTGAAAGATGCTGCGGTATCTTCAGGTTCGGCATGCACATCTGCAACACTTGAACCATCTTATGTACTTCGTGCATTGGGTCTTTCAGACGAACTTGCACACAGTTCGATCCGCTTCAGCTTTGGTAAATACACCACTGAAGAAGATATCGATCACGTATTGACTATCACTAAAGCTGCTGTTGAGAAGTTACGTGAACTTTCTCCGCTTTGGGATATGTATAAGGAAGGTATCGACCTTTCTAAAGTTGAGTGGGCTGAGCACTAATTTTCATCCTGAGATAGTGACAAATCCGTTGCTATCTCATTGAGAAAAGTTTTTTTACCCCCATATTTAATACTAAGGCTGACCCCGAGGTTTGGAGAAGCAACATGGCTTATAGCGAAAAAGTAATTGATCATTACGAAAACCCTCGTAATGTTGGCGTTTTAGACAAAAATGCTGAAAACGTTGGTACTGGTATGGTTGGTGCGCCAGCATGTGGTGACGTAATGCGTTTACAGATTCAGGTAAACGACGAAGGCGTGATTGAAGAAGCACGTTTCAAAACTTATGGTTGTGGTTCTGCCATTGCATCAAGCTCACTTGTGACTGAATGGCTCAAAGGTAAAACTTTGGATCAAGCTCAAGCGATCAAGAACATTGATATTGCGACTGAACTTGCACTTCCACCAGTAAAAGTACACTGCTCTGTTCTTGCTGAAGATGCAATCAAAGCAGCTGTAGAAGACTACCGTAGCAAGAAAGTTAAAGCTTAATTGTTCCACGTTTTGAAATTTTAACGGAGTTTTCATGATCCATTTAACTGAAAATGCTGCAACTCATATCAGCAATTATTTAAAAAATCGCGGTAAGGGTGAAGGCATTCGCGTTGGTGTGAAAACTTCAGGCTGTTCTGGTCTGGCCTATGTGCTCGAGTTCGTCGATGAAGTCGATGCACATGACCAAGCCTTTGAGCAGTTTGGGGTTAAAGTATTCGTTGACCCGAAAAGTCTGGTTTATCTTGAAGGTATGGAGATGGACTATGTTAAAAACGGCTTGAACGAAGGCTTCGAATTTAACAACCCCAACAAAAAAGGCGAATGCGGTTGTGGTGAATCCTTCACTGTATAAACCCGGCAGTTATTCTCTTTTGACATTAAAACAGTGTGTTTCACACTGTTTTAATTGCATTTATACAGTTATTTTTGCACATTAATCGCGGATCCCATCTCCCATGAATCATTTTGAGTTGTTCAACCTTCCTGTAGCACTCGATATTGATTTAGCGGCTTTAAAGACTGAATTTTTAAAGTTGCAGCAACAATATCATCCAGATAAAGCTGAAGACAAAGATCAGGCTCTGATTAAATCAAGTGAGATCAATCAGGCATTTAAGGCCTTGTCAGCGGTCGATAGCCGTGCAGCGTATTTACTGTCTCTCAAGAAACAGGATTATCACTTAGATCAGTCGATCAGTGATTTTGAATTCTTGCAGGACGCTCTGGAAATTCGTGAACAACTTGACGATGCAACTTCTGCTGAAGACTTAACTTCACTAAAAGTCGAAGTCCAGCAATGGATTGAGGGCTTGGTTCGCGAGTTCAAAATTGATTATGCGGATGAAGACTGGGCCGAAGCACGCGATACAGTGCGCAAACTACGCTTCTTCGTTAAAGTCATGGCCGATATCGACAAAGCGGAAGACCGCTTCCTGGACGATGACAGCTTTGATCTTGATGATGATTTCTAATTTTTTAAATATTTAACGTGCAAAGGATGTAACACTATGGCTCTCTTGCAAATTGCAGAACCAGGTCAATCAAGTGCACCACATGAACACCGCATTGCGATTGGTATCGATTTAGGCACCACCCACTCTTTGGTTGCCACGGTTCTTTCAGGTAAAGCCAAAGTACTTAATGACGAACAAGGTCGTGTGCTACTTCCTTCTATCGTGCATTATGCAGAACAACAGACTCAATACGGTAATGAAGCTGCGCCTTTCATTACTACTGACCCTAAAAACACCATCGTTTCTGTAAAACGTTTTATGGGTCGCTCGAAAGCTGACATCAAATTCCAGCATCCTTATGCCTTGGTCGGTGAAGCCAATGAAATGCCAGCTTTTGAAACTGCGCAAGGCCGTAAGACTCCGGTTGAGATTTCTGCAGAAATTTTAAAGCAGTTGAAAGACCGCGCTGAAGCCAGTCTGCAAAATCCGGTCAATGGTGCCGTTATTACTGTTCCGGCCTACTTCGATGAAGCACAGCGTCAGGCAACCCGTGATGCTGCTCAACTTGCTGGCTTGAATGTTTTACGTTTGTTGAATGAGCCAACTGCTGCTGCTGTTGCTTATGGTCTGGATCAGGAAAGCAATCTAAGTACAGATCGCAACTATGTGATCTACGACTTGGGTGGCGGTACCTTTGACGTTTCGATTCTGCGTTTCTCTCAAGGTGTGTTTGAAGTTCTGGCAACCGGTGGCCACACTGCTCTCGGTGGTGATGACCTGGATCGTTTGATCCTGAAATGGGCCAAGAAACAACTAAATATTGACACTTTGAATGATGCAGAATATGCACATTTTGTGGTTGCAGCACGTAAAGCCAAAGAAGCTTTGTCGGATGCAGATTCAGTTCAACTCAAATTGCTTGATCAGGTTTTAACCCTTGACCGCCCGACATTTGAAGAGATCATCAAAGTTGCTTTAGACAAAACCATCAGCGTATGTAAGCGTGTGATGCGTGATGCCAAGCTTGAACTGGATGATATTCAGAATGTCGTTTTGGTCGGTGGCTCAACCCGTTCTTATGCAGTACAAAAAGCCGTGCGTGAAGTGTTCAACCAAGAACCGCTTTGCACCATTAACCCGGATGAAGTGGTTGCGATTGGCGCATCAATTACTGCGAACCAATTGATTGGCAACTCGACTGATGGTTCTTTGTTATTAGACGTGACGCCTCTGTCTCTTGGTCTTGAAACCATGGGCGGACTGGTTGAACGATTAATTTCACGTAATACTGCAATTCCAGTCGCTCGTCGTCAGGAATTTACTACTTATCAAGATGGCCAGACTGCCATGTTGATTCATGTGGTTCAAGGTGAACGTGATCTGGTTGAACATTGCCGTAGTCTGGGCCGATTTGTGCTGCATGGCATTCCGCCAATGACTG
Source organism: Acinetobacter lwoffii (assembly GCA_013530545.1). Classification (GTDB taxonomy): domain Bacteria; phylum Pseudomonadota; class Gammaproteobacteria; order Pseudomonadales; family Moraxellaceae; genus Acinetobacter; species Acinetobacter lwoffii_G. Next base: position 8,979 of record SPVA01000112.1, on the reverse strand, counting down.
CCGGTCAGGCACGTATTGAAGTAACGTTCCAGGTCGATGCTGATGGCTTGCTGACTGTGTCTGCGAAAGAAACCACTTCTGGTGTGACAGCTCAAATCGATATCAAGCCATCTTATGGTTTGTCGGGTGAAGATACTGAACGCCTGTTACTAGACGGTTATAAATTCGCTGAAGAGGATAAAAATCTTCGTCATTTGAATGAAACCAAAGTTGAAGCACAGCGTGAGCTGGAAGCACTGGTTCAGGCACTCAAAGCGGATGCCGGTCTTTTGACTGAGGAACAGCTTGCAGCACTGCAAACTGCGCAAGCACAACTAGAAACTCAGCTTCAGGGTTCAGATATCAAAGCGATTGAATCTGCCGTTGAACAGCTTAAAATACATAGTGATGCTTTTGCAGCAGCACGTATGAATCAACATATTGATGCAGCTCTTAAGGGCACTAAACTCGACGACTGGTCAAACTCAAACTAATTTAAGGTAACGACTATGCCACGTATTAAAGTTCTTCCACATGCGCAGATTTGCCCCGAAGGTGCTGAGTTTGAAGTCGAACAAAATGCCAATCTTTGCGAAAGCCTGCTAAAAAATGGCATTAAAATCGAACATGCCTGCGATATGTCAGCAGCATGTACGACCTGTCATGTGGTGGTACGCAAAGGTTTTGACAGCCTGGAAGAAATGGATGATGTTGAAGCTGACTTACTCGATCGTGCCTGGGGTCTAGAACCTGATTCACGTCTTTCTTGTCAGGTTAAACTGGACGGTGAAGATCTGGAAATTGAAATTCCAAAATACACCATTAACCATGCGTCAGAAAATCACTAAGATTTTCGTTGCAGGCTAAAAATAAAAAACCACGCTCAGGCGTGGTTTTTTTCTCTTTATAAGAAACAATTAAAGTAAATTTACATGAACTTTAAATATGTTCAATCACTTCATCTTCAAGCTTCAGTTTGACAATGCCTTGTGAATTGGTCATTTTCTGCTGAGTTTCAATGCGTTTAATCATTTTTTCTAACACATCAATCAGCTCGGGATATTCAAAGTTTTGCACTTCATCCAGATTCAGCAATAAATGAAAGCCCTTATATTCATAATCGAACCAGCGCTGATACTCGACTTTCTGAGACGCATATTTTTCCATGACCTGCCAGGTTCTTACAGGTGCTTTAATGCCTTTCAAGAAAATCGGCTTTTTCGGTGCACAAAGATAATCATCTTTGATCAGATTATGGGTATCTTCTGAAATCAGGATTTCATCAACTTCCGCCGCACTTTGCAAACGCGCTGCCAGGTTAGCATCACGCCCCACAATGGTATAAGCCATACGATGCGTTGCCCCATAATTCCCTACGTGGCAATAACCGGTTGAAATTCCCATGCGGATATGCAGTGGCGGATAACCCATTTTAATCCAGCGTTCACGCAGCAATTTCATTTGCTGACGCATCGCCAATGCCATTTCCATACAGTTCTTGGCATCCCGTTCCACACCTTCGGAGTTCGGATCACCAAAGAAAATCAGGATGGCATCACCCATGAATTTATCAACAGTCGCTTCATAGTTTTTAGCGATTTCGGTCATATGCCGCAGATAGTCATTCAACAGGAATGCTAAATCATCTGGAATCAGGGTTTCAGATAACTCTGTAAAGCCTTGAATATCAGAGAAAAAGATCGTCAACTTTTTACGTTTATATTCAATTTTGGCTTCAGATTCGCCTTTCATAATGGATTGCCATAACTGCACGGGCGCGTAGCGACTCAGCTGATTGGCAAATTCCATATAACGGTTCATCTGTTCGAAATAATGGTCTTTTTTCTGGGTCATGTATTGCACACGACCACTTTGATAAAAACTTCCGACACCAAAATAGGTGATCAGGCAGATAAAGCCTAAAACGGTCAGCTCACTGCTGGTCGGTTGGAAATAATTGTTAAAACCAAAGACCAGAATATTGGCCAGATAAAAAAGCGTAATCCCGATCAGGCTGGCCAGAGAGGCCATCATAAATGAAATTTTATTGCTGATCGCGGTATAGAGGACTGCGACTAGACCGAGCAAGGACAAGACCAAGTCCAGATGCACGGCCGCCAAAACCACCGAAATGACAATGACATCGATCAGGAAAAGAATATTACGCCGGATGTGATAATCATGACGATAGATCAGCCAGCGAGATAGCTTCGCTGTAATCAGTAAAACCAGAAACAAAAAAAAGGGAACAAAAAGCTGATACTGGGTATCTGGTTCAGTGTAATGAAAGACGACCAGAACCAGAGACAGCATGATATATCCCATCATGCGATGGAAATACTCAAACTGATGGGGTTCTTTTTGAATCCAGTCGTCTAATTGCACTCACTCACTCCCTGAAGTCCGCAACTGTCCATGGTTCTCGGAATGCCCCGGCTGATTAGTCCATGCGCCAGTCAAATGGCATATCGCCCTGACCACGTAAAGCCAGCATTAAGGTTTGACGCATATGTGCCAGTACTTCACTGCTATAAGGAACAGCAGGTGTACCCCAAACAGGCTTCGGCCATGCAACATCGTTCTGATAACGAACCACATGATGAAAATGCAATTGCGGCACCATATTACCCAGCGCTGCTACATTCATTTTATCTGCACGGAAAACACGTGCCAGCTGGCTTGATAACCAGCTTGATTCTCTTAAAAACTGCTCTTGGTCAGCTTGGCTCAATTCATATAATTCAGAGACACCCGGCACACGTGGAATCAGAATGAGCCAGGGAAATTGCATATCATTCATCAAACGACATGTTGACAAAGGAAAGTCGCCTACAAAAAACGTATCTTGAGCAAGTTGTGGATGCAAACTAAACATATCTTTATAAATGATGCAAAATTAGAATGATGGCTAATACTAACATATCCAACTGAAGCTGAATATTGGAAGCAATGTGTTTAAAGACAAATTCTCATGATTTGTTGCGAAGCACATCACAACAATCACTGTAAACAATTCATTAAAAAAATCAAGCCTGATGCTACTGCGAACTTCATTCGAAAATGAAACCTAAACTGAACTTTCAGGCTGATTTAATCGAATAAAATCAGTGCAATTCTTTAAGCAGACTGTCCAGTAAATCCTGTATAAACTGAATCCGCTTTTGATAGTCTTCCAGCATGACCATGACTTTTAGACGTTGACCGCCATCCATCCGGAAATAGGTCGGATGTTTCTGCATCATCTGGATAATCGTCATGGCTTGAACCGGAGTATCCGGTGCAAATTCAATATGCCCACCCTGACTGCTGATATCAATTTTAGTAATACCAAGCTGCTCGGCTTTCAATCGAATCTGATGTACAGCAAAGAGCTGTTTGACCGGTTGCGGCGGTATACCAAAACGATCAATCAATTCCATCCGGATATTATCCAGCTTTTCCTGGGTATCGGTATTACTGATGCGTTTATAGAACAACAGACGTTGATGCACATCACCCAGATATTCATCCGGAATCAGTGCTGGCATATGCAGGGTAATTTCGGCAGTCAATGACAATGGTGCGTCGAAGTTTGGCGTTTTACCTTTTTGAATGGCTTTGGTGGCTTTTTCCAGCATTTCCATATACAGGCTATAACCAATCGCCTGCATCGAACCACTCTGCTGTTCACCGAGTAATTCACCTGCGCCGCGAATTTCCAGATCTTCAGTTGCCAGCATAAAACCGGCACCCAAAGTTGAAGCACGCTGAATGGCATCCAGACGTTTTTCTGCATCACCTTTTAAGGCTTTTAATGACGGTACCATCAAATATGCATAAGCCTGATGATGTGAGCGCCCTACACGTCCGCGTAGCTGATGTAATTGCGCCAGGCCCAGTTTGTCGGCACGTTCAATCAGAATGGTGTTGGCATTCGGAACATCAATCCCGGTTTCAATAATGGTCGAACATACCAGAACATTGTATTCCTTGTGATAGAACTGCTGCATCACCTGCTCCAGTTCACGTTCACGCATCTGTCCGTGGGCCACAATCACCCGCGCTTCCGGCACCAGTTTACGGATATGCTCGGCGGCACGATCGATTGTATCAACTTCATTATGCAGAAAATAAACCTGACCACCGCGCAGCAATTCACGCAGAATCGCTTCTTTAATGGTGTCATCGGTATGTTCCTGCACAAAGGTTTTCACCGCAAGACGGCGTGCCGGCGGTGTGGCGATAATCGACAGATCACGCATGCCACTAAAGGCCATATTCAGCGTACGTGGAATTGGAGTCGCAGTCAGTGTCAGCATATCAACATCGGCACGCATGGCCTTGATTCGCTCCTTGTCGCGCACACCGAAACGATGCTCTTCATCGACAATCATCAGACCGAGATTCTTAAACTGGACATTTTCCTGCAAAATCTTATGTGTACCAATCACAATATCGACTTTCCCTTCGATCAGGTCGTCAATGGTCTTGGTATGTGCTTTGGAAGAACCGAAACGTGACAGCACTTCAATTCGGACCGGCCAGTCGGCAAAGCGGTCTTTGAATGAATCATAATGCTGCTGTGCCAGCAAGGTGGTTGGTACCAGAATCGCGACCTGCCGATTATTCTGCACTGCAACAAATGCGGCACGCATCGCGACTTCTGTCTTACCGAAACCCACATCACCACACACCAGACGATCCATCGGCTTGGCCTGCTGCATGTCATGCAACGTCGCTTCAATCGCATTGGCCTGATCCAGTGTTTCTTCATACGCAAAGCCACTAGCAAATTGCATATACAGGCTTTGATCGACTTCAAAACTGATCCCGGGCTTGGAAGCACGACGTGCCTGAATATGCAGCAATTCGGCCGCGACATCGTGAATCTGTTCCAGCGCTTTACGTTTGGCTTTATTCCACGCATCTGTACCCAGTTTATGCAAAGGTGCCAGATCCGGATCACCACCACTATACCGGCTAATTAAGTGCAGATTGGTCACCGGCACGTAGACTTTGGCGGCATCCGCATAATCCAGCTGCAAAAATTCGTGATCCTGATCATCAATACTTAGGGTGACCAGACCGGCATAACGTCCGACCCCATAATCGATATGTACCACAGGCGCGCCCATGGTCAGCTCAGTTAGACTTCGGATCAGAAACTCTTCGGAAACTTCCTGTTGACGTTTGCGACGGCGCTGTACCACGCGATGTTCATACAGCTGATTTTCAGAAATTACGCTGACACGATCGGTCAATACCAGACCACGCTCTAAAGGCGCATTGGTAATGGCAATTGCATACAGAGATTGAATAAAACTATCAAAATTTTCAACCGTGGGGATATCACCCAGACTTGGCCTTAAGGCATCTTTAAGACTTTCCCGGCGTCCAGCACTTTCAGCCACTAGCAATACCGGATGATTAGCCTGATCAATATATTTTTTGACTTCATGAAACGGTTTTTCACGTTTCGGATCTACGGGCAGACGCGGTGGCAACTGGGTATCAAGATTCAATAGGCAATGATGCGTGCAAACTGGTTCAGCTGCTCCAGCACCTGATTGGTCTGAAAAAACAGGCTTTCAGGCGGCATGATCGGTTGGTCGACATTGTGGCGACGATCTTCATAACGGCGCACCACATCTTGCCAAAACTGGCTGAGACTTTCGTCCAGAGCCTTATCTGTAATGACAATGCCATTCTTTGGTAGGTACGAAATCAGTGAACTTTGGCCTTGCATGGCTTCCGCGCTGAAAAACAAGGGCAAATAAAACTCGATTCCCGGCGAGACTATGCCATCCATCACATCCTGATAGATCGGGTTTTTCTTTGGATTCGCGGTCGGGAAAAATTCGGCATAGCGGTCACGGAAAGTGGCACGACCTTCCTTGAGCGGAAATTCCTGTGCCGGCAATACGGTAAACTGCTGCAAACTTTGCGTGGTGCGCTGAGTTTCGGCATCGAAAAATTTCAGGCTTTCAATTTCATCATCAAACAGGTCAATCCGAATCGGTGCTTCCTGTCCCGATGCGTAGATATCCATGATACTGCCGCGTACCGCGAATTCACCTGGATCATAGACGGTATCGACCAGATGATAACCGGCCTGAATCAACTTTTTCTTTTGTTGTTCCAGATCAAATTTCTGACCGACATGAATATCGAAATGCTCACCCAGAATCCATGAGGTTGGCGCCACACGTTGTGCCAAAGTTGAGGTGGACAACAACAGTACACCAGTTTTGGGCATATTGGATAAGATTGCCAGACGTTCCGAGACAATATCCTGATGTGGGGAGAGACGATCATAAGGCAAGATTTCCCAATCCGGAAAAATCGTGGGTTTAATCCCATAAAATTCCAGTTCACTTTCCAGTTGACCCAAATGCTGATTATTACGCGCAATCACGATAAATAAACGCGATTGATGCTGCACGATTTCTTTAAGCAATAAGGCGGTTGAGGAACCTTGCAGATTGCCTAACCAGCGTTTCTCGCCTGCTTTGAGCTGTGGTAAATTGAGTTGGGAAATTTCTTGCTGGAACATGGATATAGCTTTAAAGTCTAAATAACCTGAGGCTTATACTAGCACGATGATCTCAGGATATTTTGTTATTTTTATGCAGTCTTGCCACATCCATATACTTCGATTTTAAGCCACTTTTGCAGCTTATTTTTGATCGCGCAGAAAGTTACGATAATAATCATTTAACTTCTTAAGAATCATTTTAAATTGCAGCAGATTCTCTTCGGTATTCCCCAAACTTGCATTAAAACGCTGATGGGCAATTTCCAGATCAATTTTTTCATTGATCAGCATCGCGGTGTCATATAACGCTTTTAAATCATCAAACTGTTTTAAACGGCGATTCGACAAATACTCTAATCGTGCACCCAATTCCTGATTGAGTTGAATACCATCGACGATATAACCAGTCCCTTCTACATACTGGATATTCTGCTCTTCTAAATATAGCTGTGCAGCAGTCGGTTTATTACTTTTAAATAATGCACTGATTTTATCAAACATCGCCATTTACCCAGCCAAATATAATTCAGCTTATAGTCTAGATGAAAATGCCTCAAATCCACATCCTGAACTTGAGGCAAATTATCAAAATAGCAGCGGTTCGATGTTACAGACGATTTAAGGTCTCTGGCTCTGTTAAGAAACCTGTTCGAGCTGATTCTCTGCTGAAGGGATTTCAGACACCAGATTTTCAAACGCAAAGATTTCTTCTAATTGCGTTGCACTTAATAAGCCCAGCTCCAACACCACTTGCGGCACAGTTTTATTTTCGCGCATACATTGTTTGCCGATTTCATCGCACTTGGCATGTCCCAGAATCGGTTCAAGCAAGGTCACAATCCCGACACTGCGCATGACGGAACTTAAACAAATCTGTTCATTGGCCTGAATACCAGCAATACATTTCTGATTTAGGGTCTGCATACCTTGGGTCAACAACTGAATTGATTCATTCATCGCCACGGCAATCACAGGTTCCATGACATTCAATTGTAGCTGCCCGGCTTCCGCAGCCATAGTAATAGTTAAATCATTACCAATCACCCGGAAGGCAATCTGATTGACCACTTCTGGAATTACCGGATTGATTTTTGCCGGCATGATCGAAGAACCTGCCTGTAATTCGGGTAAACGAATTTCAGCCAGACCTGTACGCGGTCCCGAACTGAGCAGGCGCAGATCATTACAGATTTTGGACAGTTTTACCGCCAGACGTTTTAAACTGCTCGACAAAATAATAAAGACGCCACAATCGCTGGTCGCCTCGACATAATCTGCCGCACCTTTTAAAGGCAAACCCGTCAGATGCGCCAAGATTTCCACCACCCGCTTGGCATAGCCCAGCGGTGTATTGACCCCAGTCCCAATGGCGGTGGCGCCTAAATTGACTTCCAGCAATAACTGTCGCATCTGCCCAATCAGCTTCAGATCTTCTTTTAATAAGGTGGCAAATGCCCGGAACTCCTGTTCCATGGTCATCGGCACGGCATCTTGTAACTGGGTACGTCCCATCTTGATGACATATTCAAATTCGGCAGCTTTATGGTCGATACAGTCAATCAATGCTTTAAGCACGCTCAACAATTCATCTAGACTGCTATAGGTCGCTAGACGCAAAGCTGTTGGATAGACATCATTGGTCGATTGCGAGGTATTGACGTGATCATTCGGATGCAGAATGTGATAATCACCTTTCTGATGGCCCGACATTTCTAGGGCAATATTGGCAATCACCTCATTGGTATTCATATTGATGGAGGTTCCGGCACCGCCCTGATAAGGATCGAGTGGAAATGCCGCTTGCCACGCTTCCGGATGCTGAATCAATTCATCACAAGCTTTTTGAATGGCAGTGCTGGTCTGCTCGGACAATTTTTGAAAATGCAGATTGGCCTGTGCCGAAGCTTTTTTCACTTGGGCCAAAGCACGAATAAAATGCGTTTGTTGCCCTACCGCCAATCCGGAAATCTTAAAATTTTCGATGGCACGTAAGGTATGAATCCCATAATAGCTATGCAACGGGATTTGTTTTTCCCCCAATAAATCACGTTCAATGCGGGTCGGTTCGATTTGAAGCATATTGTCCACTAAAAAATACTCTTGGCGATGCACCGTATTTGGTGTGACATTAATATGAGCAAACAAATACAGGCCTAATAGGAAGACTTTAACCTAGATTTGCTACGATTTATTACCAATACGCTAAGGATGTGAATTTTGTAATATTGTGTAAACAACTGGCTAAAATTTAAATATTTTAATTATTTATTCAATATTTCCACTTCCCCCCTGAATTTGACGTCGTATTGCCTTTTATCCGCTCAAGTTATTCCTGATTTAATTTCAGAGAATTACTACGATGTTTACAATAGATCTCTTGCGAAAGTTAATTCAAGAGCATCCAATTCACCATTCCAACAATTAAATTCATTCTTAGACCAAATCGTTTCCGTCTATTTCTATACCGTTCTGTTAATATCCGAAAA
>SPVA01000030.1 GCA_013530545.1 Acinetobacter lwoffii | reverse complement strand
AATCAAATCGCATCCTGATGCATTTCGATTTACACTAAAGCAGTCAATAATTGGCTGCTTTTTTTATGATAAAAAATATTGCATTAATTTATATGGGTGGCACATTCGGCTGCGTGGGAGATCCTCTTGCACCGATGCCTGCTGATTTATTTATTCCAAAGCTCGAACAGATACTTGCAGAGCAGTATTTCGTCGAATGCCATCATGCACCCGCCATTAAGGACAGTAGTGCCTGTACAGCAAGCGACTGGTTGCAACTGGTACAGTTTATTCAGCAATTGCAATCGCGGCAGATCCAGCATTTTGTGATTATTCACGGTACAGATACGCTGAGTTATGCCAGTGCAGTACTGGCACATTTTATTGGAAACTCGGCGCATGTGGTACTGACCGGTAGCCAATATCCGCTGCTGAATGCTCAAGGCAATGAACAGCGTGAATTTAGTGATGCCCTAGATAACCTGAAATTTGCACTAGATTCCGTCAGCGAATGTAGCGCTGGGGTCTATCTGGCATTCCATCATCAGCTGCTACATGCGCAAACTGCACTGAAACAGCATACTACTGAGTTAAATGCCTTTTCCGGTCTTGAGGCCAATATTGCAATCCAAACCAGTCAAGCGTGTTATCAGATCAAAGCTGAAGATATTACGAAAGCGACTGAATTCAACTGCATGAGCATCATGATGCAGCCAGTTGATCTGACCCAGCAGCTGAATAACCTGAACAACCTATTGGCTCGACCACCACATTTTTTATTTCTGCAAGGTTTTGGCACTGGCAACCTGGCGGTCAATGACGCCATGATTGCACTCATTGATCAACTCTATGAGCAGGGCTGTATTTCCGTCTTGACCACCCAAGTGCCTTTTGGTGCGACGGATCAGCGCTATGCTATTGCCGAATGGGTCAATCATTGCAAAATTTTGCTGAATGAAAGTTATGGACATGCGGATCTGTATGCAAAAGCCCTAAAAATGTATTTACAATACGACACTGTAGAGCAATGGCATCGTCATTGGTACGATCAATAAGGTTTTGAGGTCATTATGCAACGTTTTGCGGTGGGAATTGAGTTTTGTGGGATGCATTATCGAGGATGGCAGACTCAACAGCCGGGTGTTGCAAGTGTGCAAGAAACCATTGAGAAAGTACTGAGCCGAGTTGCCGATCAACCGATTAGCCTGCAGGGTGCCGGCCGCACGGATGCCGGAGTACATGCGACCAATATGGTGGCACATTTTGATACCGATGCCCTGCGTTCTGAACGTGGCTGGCTCATGGGCTGCAATAGCCAACTCCCTAAAGACATCTCGATCCAGTGGATCAAAGAAATGGATCACAGCTTCCATGCCCGTTTTAAGGCACAGGCGCGCCGCTATCGCTATGTGGTCTACAACCACCCTGTCCGCCCGGCATTGCTGCATAAACAGGTCACCCATGTCTATGCACCGCTTGATGTTGAACAGATGATATACGCCGCGAAAAAGTTTGAAGGCACGCATAACTTTGAAAGCTTCCGCGCCGCAGCCTGTCAGTCCAATCAGCCCGTTCGTCATGTCAGCCATTGCCACCTGATTCAGCATGGTCAATATCTGGTATTGGATATTCAAGCCGATGGCTTTCTGCACCATATGGTGCGCAATATCATGGGATGTTTATTGGAAATTGGTCAGGGCATGTATGCTGCCGATCATATTGATAATATTTTCGCGGCAGAAGACCGTAAAGCTGCTGGTGTGACTGCGCCAGCAGATGGTTTGTATTTTATTCATGCCGACTATCCGGCGCAGTTTGAATTACCTGAATTACCCTTAGGTCCGCACTGGCTGAATATGCCGGAATAGTTTTTAAATTTTTTAGAATATTTACCTCCCCTAACCCCTCCTAAAAGGAGGGGAATTCCTCCCTTTTTTTAAAGGGAGGTTAGGAGGGATTTTTAACGCTGCTTCCGTTTCCGATATTCCACAGGCGTCTCATTGGTCCAGCGTTTAAAGGCACGGTAGAAGGTACTTGGCTCGGAAAAACCGGTCAAATAAACAATTCGTTCTACACTTTCATTAGTACTCGCCAGCAAACGCTTGGCCAGACGACAGCGATAATCCGAGAGAATCTGCTGAAAACTGGTATGTGCCTCACTCAGTTGTGTTCTCAAACGGCGTGGCGTGATATTCAGTTGGGCTGCTACCGTTTCCAGTGTGGTTTCACCACTTTCTAAAGTAGAGCCAATCGCACGACGTACTTCACCGACCAGATCATATCTTGCCAGTTCCTGTAGCTTTTCAATGGCCAGTTGCTCATGCAACTGCAACAGCTCAGGTTCAGCCTGCCACAGCGGATATTCCAGGATAGTCGAATCGAAGTACAAACGGGTTTCTTTCTGACCTAGACTGACCGGACACTCATAAACCCGGAAATATTCATCATCAGGTGCCCCTTTGGAAAAATTAAAGTCGATATAAATCGGCTCAAAACGCCCTTCGGTAATAAATTTAAAGAAACGCAGGACACCTGACATGGCGCATTCAGTAAAATGACGATTCACCAGACTCTCAGCAAAAGGCTGTTCACCATTGGTTAAATAGCAGCGGTCATCTTCAATCACCAATTTGGCAGCAAAGGCATCGCTGATCAGTCGCTGATAAGCCAAAGCACGTTTCAGTCCCTCACCAAAATTTTCAGATGAAACAAACAGGTGTTCAATGACCTGACCACGATAAAGTGGCAGGTGCTCACCCAGATGCAATCCAATATCCGGATCCTTGCTGACTTCCTCTGCCGCCACCCAAAAGGCATACTGCGCACTCAGCGGAGTACGGTCATTGGCTTCTACCTGATTTAAAGCCACTCCTGCTTTGGTCAAAAGTTCTTCTGTTGGCAACCCCGCACGACGAATCGCCTGATAGCCTAAACGCAATACGACTGATGCATCCGTTAGCTGACTCACTCAAAAGCCTTCCTTGTATGTACTTCATTTATACTTAAAAAGATTAATTTTAGATTAACTGTGATTGACCAAACTGACAACAGAAACAGGTGTCTTTTTAGTTAAAAAAATTATCGTGACAGTTCGCCTATTTTACTGGCAGATGATCAGTCTAACGCCCGTTTCGTCTTGTATTTTGCAAAAAAATTGACTATAATTTGCGCCTTTCCAATTTATTCATTCAGGTAGGCTATGGCCAATAAAGAGGAACTCATCGAGTTCGAAGGCGTTGTCACCGAGACGCTTCCTAATACTATGTTCCGTGTACGTTTAGAGAACGGTCACGAAGTGATTGCCCACATCTCTGGTAAAATGCGTAAACACTATATCCGTATTTTAACTGGCGACAGTGTGAAGGTTGAAATGACACCTTATGATTTGACTAAAGGTCGTATCACATATCGTGCACGCTAAGTTTTAGCGCAAGCAAAAGCCACTTTTAGTGGCTTTTTTATTACTTGAATTATTTATCAATCAATAAAATAATTTGACACAGCCTTATAAATTCACGACTATTCATTGAATTAAAAATAACATGTATAAAAACAATGAATATGAAATGCTTATCCCTACTTTCCAGCTTGTTTCTCGTTGCATGCGCTACCGGCGGCAATCAGCATCTGCATCAGTCTCTACAACCTTATGTAGGTCAAACTGCCGCACAGGTTCGTAGCCAGCTTGATCTTCGTGCCATTGGATTCAAGACCTCCCAGCAACCGATTCAAACCACAGAATTTCTCAGCTACACTATTTTTCGGGATATGAATATTCCAATGGGAACGCCGAATATTAGTCAGAGCATTCCGATCGGCGCACCAATGCCGATGCCCTCAAATGGTGGTTATAACATTGAGATGAAATGCCAAATCTGGTTTGACTTGAAAGATGAAATTGTTCAGGCGATTCGCTTTACCGGTAGAGCTTGCTGAGCTGTACTCATCGAGTTCAAAGCCTGTATCGGATTAAATCAGGGATCAACCTCACCACGCTAAACTTCTACCGTGTATCAAATCACAACAGTATTTTTGCATGGAATGCGCTTACACTCATTTTATTTGGTGTGAGGACAGCTCATGAAGTTCACACTGATTTTAGTATGCTGTACAGCATTCAGTTTGCTTAATGCATGCAGCACCACCTCATCAACAACTACGCAGCGTGATGCCTATTTACAACAGTTCATTGGGCAAAGCAGCCAACTGATCGATCAAACTCTGGATCTAAAACGTTTAGGTTACCAGCAGATCAGTGAGCCTGAACGCAGCGCAAAACAATTAAGCTATGTGGTACAACGCCCCATTACCATTCCTTTGCCTGTAGCGCAGTTTCCTGCCACAGGAACAGGCACTGTACCGATTCCTGTCTCAGTAAGTCCTGCCGGCGGCTACGACGTCAAATTGCAATGTAAAATCACCTTCTTACTCAAAGATAATATTGCGACCGCGGTACGCACCACAGGCCGAACCTGTTAAGGGGTTTAAGCTTTGAAATTTCTATTATAAAAAAACGCAGCTCAAGGCTGCGTTTTTTTGAAACGACTGCTTGACCCATTTCAACCGTACCGACTTTTTGCATGCCTTCAGACATGATATCTGCCGTACGCAAGCCTTGATCCAAGACCTGACCTACTGCATCTTCAATCGCTTTAGCAGCCGCTTCTTCACGGAAGGTATAACGCAACATCATCGCCACCGAAAGAATCGTCGCTAATGGATTTGCCAGGTTTTGACCGGCGATATCTGGTGCAGAACCATGACAAGGCTCATACATGCCCTTGCCATTTTCATCCAGAGATGCCGATGGCAACATGCCGATTGAACCGGTCAACATCGCAGCTTCATCAGACAGGATATCACCGAACAGATTCGAGGTGACAATCACGTCAAACTGCTTTGGCGCACGCACCAGTTGCATTGCGGCATTGTCGACATACATATGCGATAAATTAATTTCAGGGTATTCGGCATCTTTCAGCGCAGTCACTGTCTGTTTCCACAGTTCAGTTACTTCAAGCACGTTGGCTTTATCCACTGAACATACTTTACCACCGCGCAAGTTGGCCATTTCAAAAGCGACTTTGGCGATACGCTTGATTTCAGATTCTGAATAAACGTCAGTGTTATAGCCTTGTTTCTCGCCATTTTCCAGTTCACGGATACCGCGTGGCTGACCGAAGTAAATACCACCGGTCAATTCACGCACAATCAGAATATCCAGACCTGCTACGATTTCAGGCTTTAAACTTGAAGCATCAGCCAATTGCGGATAAAGAATGGCTGGACGCAAGTTAGCAAACAGGTTCAGTTCACTACGCAATTTCAATAAACCACGTTCCGGACGAATTGAGCGCTCAATCGTATCCCATTTTGGACCGCCCACGGCACCGAGTAAAATCGCATCAGCTTTTTTAGCCTGTTCAGAGGTCACTTCAGGATACGGTGAACCATGTGCATCAATGGCTGCACCACCGAGTAAGCCCTGTTCCCATGTCAAATCAAGATTAAATTTTTCATTTACGCGTGTGAGTACTTGCTCTGCGGCTTTTACAATTTCAGGGCCGATGCCGTCACCAGCTAAAATCAAAATTTGTTTAGACATGAGATTTTCCGTTTAAAACGTCAGATTCAGACCTGACAGAGGTTAAATTTTCTTTTCTACAAACTCTGCAATCCCGGTGACTGCATTATAGGGTTTGCAAAAACGACGAATGGTTTTTTGCTCTTGTACCAGATCTACGCAAAGCGGATCCGGCGCCGAAGAATTTAATAAACTGCTGCTACGCGCACTACGGTCACGAAACATTTTTAAGCTATAGCGGTTATTGGCCTGAAAACGATGGAATACATGTAAAGTTTCCGCTTTATCCTTACTGATCGGATAAAAACGCACGACCAGTTCATGCTGTCCTGCCGGCACAGATAAATAAATCGGATTGGCCTGATTTAAATTTTTGGCCTGCAAGCGCACCAGTTTCTGCTTCAGCGCCTCATCACTGATGCGGCCATTGTCGGCGTTGACAATAATGGTCTGATTGAAGCGTTCGAACTGGCAATCTGGCGTCCCTGTACAGTAGATCAGGGCATTTCTTTTGCTCTCAGTATTTTCTTTGGCATGTTTGAGTTTCATCGTGTCGATGCTTTGACATGCAGTCAACAGCACCGATACTGAACTTAAAGCAAGCCACTGTTTCCAATAATTCGCCATAATGTCTGTCTTACCCAATCAAAAAACTCAATAATCTTCCGATATTAGCAAGGGCATCGCAGTCATGCCATGACAATTTTTACTGATTTATCCATGAATTTCGGCAAATACCCAAGGACGCGATTGTTTGGTTTTTTCTTCATAGGCACGAATATCATCCGCCACCTGCAAAGTTAAGCCAATATCATCCAGACCATTTAACAGGCAATGCTTGCGAAATGGATCGACTTCAAACTTAAAGCTTTCACCCGTAGGGGTACGAACTTCTTGTGCCTGCAAGTCAATGGTCAGTTGATAACCTTCATCTTCCGCACATTCCTTAAATAACTGCTCAACAATATCTTCAGCCAAAATCACAGGCAACATACCGTTTTTAAAACAGTTATTAAAGAAAATATCAGCAAAGCTTGGCGCAATCACGGTACGGAAACCATATTCGCTCAAGGCCCACGGCGCATGTTCACGGCTAGAACCACAACCAAAGTTGGCACGTGAAATTAAAATAGATGCGCCCTGATAACGTGGCTGGTTCAAGACAAAGTCCGGATTGATCGGACGAACTGAATTGTCCTGACCTGGATAACCTTCATCCAAGTAACGCAATTCATCAAACAAATTTTCACCGAAACCGGTACGTTTGATCGATTTCAAAAACTGTTTTGGAATAATTAAATCTGTATCGACATTGGCACGGTCTAAAGGTGCAACGATACCTTGTTCAACGGTATAAGCTTTCAT
>SPVA01000039.1 GCA_013530545.1 Acinetobacter lwoffii | reverse complement strand
GAATGACTCGGAATAGCGACTAAAA
Organism: Acinetobacter lwoffii; assembly: GCA_013530545.1. Classification (GTDB taxonomy): domain Bacteria; phylum Pseudomonadota; class Gammaproteobacteria; order Pseudomonadales; family Moraxellaceae; genus Acinetobacter; species Acinetobacter lwoffii_G. Next base: position 29,072 of record SPVA01000039.1, on the reverse strand, counting down.
TAATATCTCGATCACGCACAGCCTGTTCCAGGTCTGACACCGCCAGCAGATTTTCTTCTAACTTAAAATCTGGCAAATAGCGTTTATTAATATGCGTGGCATTAATATCTGCCGCAACTGCTTCGTCACGAATCCAGATCATGGTATTGCAACCATTACGCACTGCAGTATTGGCCATTGCAGTACCAAAACTGCCCCCACCCAATACTGTGACTCTTAAAGCTGTCTTATGATCAACTGCAACCGGTTCTACCAGTTTTGAGAAATTTAATTCTGACATCTTATTTTTTAATATCCTGTTATACCGTGCCAACTAGCTGTTCTGGTTCCAATAACTTACAAAATCACTGGTTCGAACCTCTGCGCGTGCTGGAATTGCTTTTGCTGCAGTGCCAATATAAATAATCCCCGAAACCAGATCATCTTTTGAAATTCCCAATGCCTGCTTAAACAGACCAGACTCGACTACAGCCCCACTGCGCCACATGGTCGAGAAACCCTGAACCTGAAGTGACAACAGAAAATTTTGAATGGCTGCGCCTGAACTAAGGATTTGCTCAAAATGCGGAACTTTAGGATGATCCTGCAAACGCGTTAAGGCAAGCACCAATAAAGGTGCACGAAATGGATGATTCTTGACCCGCTCAATCTGCGCTGTTTCAGTTTCACCCAAATCGACGAGCGCCTGTGACAGCAACTCTCCAAAAGCTTCACGCTGATGATCTGGAACCACCACAAATGTGGTCGGCTTGAGCCGATGATGATCGGGTGCAGTTAATGCTGCCTGAAAGGCTTTTTCCAGTTGTTCTGCATTCGGTGCCGGTGCCAGCAGATGACCAATCGATTGCCGTTGGTGAATATTTTGATGAACGATGTCAATCGCAGATTCCGTCATTGCCTTGTATATCTACACTTAAAAAACCATACTCAAGATTAGCATATTCAAAGAAAAATACGCTAGAAACTTCATAGCGATTCAGCACGCTCATCACCACTCGAAAATAAACTTGTTTGGTTTTTCAATCCCGTACTGCTCTATTTTTCACCTAACTCACATAGAGCTACACCAAAAATTGCCAAACCTATACAACAGCTACAAAATCTGCGCTGCTTGCTGTGTTGAAATATTCAGCATCGTATTTACTTGAGATTTCATGATGAAAAAAACAATCGCTTTCAGCGGATTAGCTATTTCCGCATTACTGCTTACTGCCTGTGCCTCAAATCCGACTGCATTGGCAGTGCAAAAGGAAAATAACCAGTATGAGGTGACCGGATTAGGTAAAAATCAACTGACCTCGAAAAACAATGCGATTACTGCGGCCAATAAAGCCTGTGGCTCTCGATCAACCCCCATTATTGTGGATGAAAAGACAGCTTATAACGGCGCTTTAAAAGGCGTAGTCGATGAACAAACAGGTCAGATGATTCAGGCAGCCGCCACTGTCCTTGGCAATATCGCAGGTACCAATACTGGTTTAAACCAGAATGATGATTATCAGACGGTGCTTACATTCCGCTGTCAGGCCAAATAAGCCTTAAACCATAGCGCAATAAAAAACCGCTCTTCAAGAGCGGTTTTTCTATGGTCTGCATTAACAATAACCTTCCAGACGGGTCAAAGGCAATTTTTGCCCAATGGCTTTTTCAATTTCTGGCAGATAGAACGCATCATCCTCTGCAAGGAAACTGATACTCACACCGCTGGTTCCCGCACGACCGGTACGGCCAATACGATGCACATAATCATCCGACTGTTCCGGCAAGGTGAAGTTCACCACATGCGATACACCATCGACATGGATACCACGACCTGCAACATCCGTTGCAATCATAATATTATGTTTACCATTTTTGAACTGATCCAGCATTTTCAGACGTTTGTCTTGAGCAATCTCGCCCGACAACATTACCACCTTATAACCATCACGTTTTAAATGATCATAAAGTTTGCGCACCTGATCACGACGGTTGGCAAAAATCATGACTTTTTCAATCGGCTCATCACGTAGGATTTCTTGCAATAATTTATATTTGTCCGCCTTGGCGACCATATAAACCCGCTGCTCGACATCGGCATTGGTTTTCTTTTCCGGTTCAATTTCAACTGTAACCGGTTCAAATAACCATTGCTGCGCAAGATTCAATACATCGTAGCTAAAAGTAGCAGAGAACATCAGAGTCTGACGTTGTTCTTTACGCGGCGAGAAACGTACAATGCGCTTTACTGAAGGAATAAAGCCCATATCCAATAGGCGGTCGGCTTCATCAATGACCAAAAATTCAATCTGATCCAACCAGACTTCTTTTTGTTCTACAAAATCGATCAAACGCCCCGGTGTAGCCACCATAATATCGACAGGCGCTTTATTCAGCTGGTTCTTTTGCTTGTCAAAATCCACACCACCCAGCAAGGTCACCACATTGAGACCAGCATATTTCGCCAGATCCTGTGCATCGCTTTCGATCTGTAACGCCAGTTCACGGGTCGGTGCCAAAATCAGCGCGCGTGGCTCACCACGATAGCGTTGTTCCTGAATCGGATTATTTAATAGATCATTCATGATACTAATTAAAAAGGCAGCAGTTTTACCTGTACCTGTCTGTGCACGGCCAATGGCATCATGTCCTGCCAGCGTGAATTTTAAAACCTTCTGCTGGATAGGCGTCATGGTGGTAAAGCCTAAAGCATCAATCGCTTTTTTTAGATTGGGATGTAAATTTAAGGTTTCAAAACCAGATGACATAAAGCGGTGCTCTAATTGGGTAATCACTAAGATAGGGATAGTATAAACAAAAAACGCCCCAAGTTATATTGGAGCGTTTTCTTTTTAGCTTAATCCGAAGATTAGTCTAATGGTTGAACTTCTTCAGCTTGAAAGCCTTTTTGGCCTTTAACAACACTGAATTCAACACGTTGGCCGTCACGAAGTGAACGGTGACCGTCACCTTGGATAGCACGGAAATGAACAAATACGTCATCACCGCCGTTACGTTGAATAAAGCCGAAGCCTTTAGTATCGTTAAACCACTTAACTACGCCTTGTTCGCGAGCAGCTGTCATAAGTTAATCCTCATTGAAACTAAAAGAAGGACCACCCGGTGTTGCAAACAGCAGAGCAAACAAGTTTGAAAATATTATTTTTAAGCTTGTAATCATTCTGTAAAACTATCAACAAAATCCCGGTTACATCCATTTATGTAATAGGGTGAAAAACAATCACTTTGTTTATTCAAAGTCCCAAATACGCAACGAGCTTAACATGGGTTTATCACAATTAATAGATTTTTTTTAGCATGTTCTGTTTGATTTAGTTATTTTTTTCATGAAAATTGTCAAAAGACTTTATATCTTCTTTTAGATCCTGATTTTTATTAAAGCAGTTTGGTTCTATACGCTTCTTTGTTACTATTTATTGTCATTTTTTTGCTATATGAATGAAACCCTAATGTCGCAAAATCCACAGCAATATTGTCTTATCGATGCCATGGGAAAACCCTGCCCGATGCCGCTATTAATGTTAAAACGGGCACTAAAGGCCGGTAATCAGAAAACTTTCTTGCTCAAATCCTCTGATCCACATAGTCAGACGGATGTCAGCCGTTATTGCCAGATTCATCAACTCAAGCTTGAATCAAAAAAAGTTTCTGATTCAGAATTTCACTACTTGATTGAATCTTAAAAATTTTCAATTAAACTGTTTATCTTAGTTTCGTATACTTTTTTACATTTCTCTACCCAAATATCCATTATTTGCGGAGAGATTGGATTAAGATAAAACCTATGTTTAGGGTTATCCCGCATTTCAAGGAGAACACATGAGTGACAGCCGCAATCAGTTGATGCCCCTGTCATTATCGGCGCCAGGGGTCAACCTCGGTGCTTATATTAGCACTGTCAATCAGATTCCGATTTTAACGGCCGAACAAGAAAAAGAGTTGGCTGAACGCTATTACTATGACCAAGATTTAGATGCAGCGAAAATGCTAGTCATGTCGCACTTGCGTTTTGTAGTACATATTGCGCGTAGTTATGCCGGTTATGGTCTACCACAAGGTGACCTGATTCAGGAAGGAAACCTGGGTCTGATGAAAGCTGTAAAACGTTTTGACCCGAATATGGGCGTACGTTTGGTGTCATTTGCCGTGCACTGGATCAAGGCGGAAATTCACGAATACGTGATCCGTAACTGGCGTATTGTGAAAATCGCCACCACTAAAGCGCAACGTAAACTGTTCTTCAATCTGCGCAGCCTGAAGAAATCATCGAAAAAGTTGACGCTCGCAGAAGCACAGTCGATTGCCAATGATTTAAATGTCACACCAGAACAAGTACTGGAAATGGAAGGCCGTCTGACGGCGTATGATGCAGCTTTTGATGCTTCAAGCGATGACGACGATGAAGGTTCAACCCATGTTGCACCGGCGTTATATCTTGAAGATAACCGTTATGATCCGGCCCGTCTGATTGAAAACGAAGATTATGAGGAGCAAAGTACCTCTGCTCTGCATGAAGCTATGGATCAGCTAGATGATCGTTCACGTAATATCTTGCAGCGTCGCTGGCTAGATGACGAGAAATCGACCCTGCATGAACTGGCAGCCGAATATAATGTTTCTGCGGAACGTATTCGTCAGCTGGAAAAAAATGCCATGGAAAAAATTAAAGTGGCGATGTCATCCAATTAATACCAAATTCTGTTACTGATTTACCTCGAAAAAGCCTTCTTTGATGAAGGCTTTTTTATGTCCGCATTTTGAATTTATGCTAAGGTTGAGCGCAAACTTTATCAGGAAGATCAATTCAAATGTGGATTGCGATTTCAGCACTCAATTTGGCACTTGCAGTCATGCTCGGTGCTTTTGGTGCACATGGTTTAAAAGCGCGAGCGACTGAAGCACAGCTCGGCTGGTGGCAAACGGCAACGGATTATTTTTTCTATCATGCCTTAGGACTACTGATTCTTTCTCTACTCGCGAAAGTCATCCCTGCACTGCCCATTCAATGGAGCTTTGGTCTGATTCAGGTCGGCATTTTACTGTTCTCTGGCTCACTGTATATCATGGCTCTAGGCTTACCACGCGGTTTAGGTGCTATTACGCCCATCGGCGGGGCTTTAATGATTGCCGGATGGTTAATTCTGGCCTGGAATGCTTTAAAATACGCCAGATAAGTCTGAACCACACTTAATCATGGAGGGTTGCTAGAATGATGATTTACATCAATGGCGAACAACAGGAAACTCACTGCAAGAATCTGCTGGAACTGATTCAGAGTATGGCGCTTGAGGGTAAGCGTTTTGCAGTTGAAGTCAATGAAATGATTATTCCTAAAAGCAGATTGGGCGATACGCCGATTTGCGATACAGACAAAATCGAAATTATTCACGCGGTCGGTGGCGGCTAACACTCGGGACAATTATGCAAGATTTATTACAGATTGGTTCACGCCAATTCCAGTCGCGCCTTTTGGTAGGCACAGGCAAATACAAAGATTTAAATGAAACCCAGCAGGCCATTGAAACCAGTGGTGCAGAGATTGTCACTGTCGCTATTCGTCGGGTCAATATCGGACAACATCCGGATCAGCCAAATCTGCTGTCAGTCATTCCTCCGGAAAAATATACCATTTTGCCGAATACCGCAGGTTGTTTCGATGCCAATAGCGCTGTTCGTACCTGTATGCTGGCGCGTGAGCTGCTCGATGGCCATAATCTGGTCAAACTGGAAGTATTGGGTGATGAAAAAACGCTTTACCCAAACGTGACTGAAACCCTGAAAGCTGCTCGCACCTTGATTGACGATGGTTTTGAGATCATGGTCTATACCTCGGATGATCCGATCGTGGCGCAAGAGCTGGAAAGCATGGGCTGTGTCGCGATTATGCCTTTGGGTAGCCTGATTGGTTCTGGTCTGGGCATTCTCAATCCACACACCCTGTCAATCATCAAGGAAAATGCCAAAGTTCCTGTCCTGGTCGATGCCGGTGTCGGTACAGCAAGTGATGCCGCGATTGCGATGGAACTGGGTTGTGATGGTGTACTCATGAATACGGCGATTGCAGCTGCACAAAATCCGGTCTTGATGGCCTCTGCGATGAAAAAAGCCGTTGAAGCAGGCCGTGAAGCTTTCCTTGCGGGTCGTATGCCACGTAAACGTATGGCCAATGCCAGCTCGCCAGAAACCGGTTATTTCTTTAAATAAATTTTCAAGAACAAAAATAAAGGACTCAATTGAGTCCTTTATTTTTTCCAGTAATTAAGGAATCAGACCTTCATCACGCATGGCAATCTGGACAGATTGACGTTCTGCTACTTTATTGCGGATATGGATAATATTTTTATACGAACTTAGATCATGCCCAATATGATTGGACCAATTGGTTAGTACAAACAGGTAGGCATCTGCCGGGCCAAAGTTATCATCGACCAGATAATCATTGTCCGATTCACCGATAGCTTTATCGATATAACTCAATAGACGATCAATCTCTGCATAGGCTTTTTTCTTTTCATCATCAGTTAACTTGCCACCGAAGAACACTGCATAGGCATCATGTAGTTCAGAGTTCAGATAACCTAGCCATTCAAGTACCTTGGCACGTCCCATGCCCGATGGTGGGATCAGATCTTGTTTTGGATCGTGTTGAGCAAGAAACGGTAGAATTGCAACATTTTCTGTCAGGATCAGACCAGGGTTAATTTCTAACGCTGGTACATAGCCTTTAGGATTAACTTCGTAATAATCCGTACCTTTTTCTGTTTTATGTGTTTTTAAATCAACACGTTCCAAATCAAAATCGACATTAATTTCATTTAAAATAATATGAGCTGCCAGTGAGCAGGCACCTGGCGAATAGTAAAGCTTCATTTCTGATCCTTGTTATACACTTCTCAATGTTTTAAATCGCTTCTGACAAACTTTCCAGTGATCAAACCTGTAAATTGCAAAAAAGCGTAACTGTCATTTCAGGCCAGTTACTCATTCAATATTCAGGATATTCCGGGCTTTTGCAAGTCAATCTTGTGTAGATTTTTATCTCTATCTGTTTAAGATACACAGGTTTTCAAAATATAGATGATATTTCGTGATTAGCCTGAAAAAAGAAGAATGGTTTTCCAATATCCGCACAGATGTACTGGCAGGTCTGGTGGTGGGACTTGCCCTGATTCCTGAATCAATTGCCTTCTCTGCCATTGCCGGTGTCGATCCGCAAGTCGGTTTATATGCCTCTTTCTGCATTGCAGTATCCATTGCCTTTTTTGGCGGCCGTCCTGCCATGATCTCTGCGGCTACAGGTGCTATGGCGCTTTTGATGATTACCTTGGTAAAAGAACATGGTCTGCAATATCTGCTGGCTGCCACAATTCTAACCGGCATCATTCAGGTGATTGCCGGTTATTTTAAAGTCGCTAAATTAATGCGCTTTGTATCTCAGGCGGTGGTCTACGGATTTTTGAATGCCTTGGCGATTCTGATATTTGTGGCACAAATCCCGGAAATTAACCGGATGGATAGCACCGGTTACCTGTTTATTGCGATTGGTCTGGCAATTATTTATTTGTTTCCTTATATCCCTAAAATCGGTAAAGCCATTCCCTCACCTTTGATCTGTATTATAGTTTTAAGCGGGCTGGCGCTGTTGTTGGGTGCAGATATGCGTACCGTGAGCGATCTGGGGCAATTCCCGGATACGTTGCCGGTATTCCTGATTCCAGAAATTCCACTCAATCTGGAAACCTTACAAATTATCCTGCCTTATTCCTTTACCTTGGCGACTGTCGGTTTGCTGGAAAGCATGATGACCACTACGGTCATTGATGAAGTGACTGGAACTGAAGGTGACCGTCATCAGGAATGTCGTGGTCAGGGTATGGCCAATATTGTCAGCGGCTTTATGGGCGGGATGGCCGGTTGTGCCATGATCGGCCAATCCATTATCAATGTCTCTTCAGGGGCACGTACCCGTTTATCGACTCTGGTCGCTGGTGTGTTTTTACTATGTCTGGTGGTTTTTTTGAAAGACTGGCTGGCTTATATTCCGATGGCAGCGCTAGTTGCCATTATGATCATGGTGGCATTTACCACCTTTCAATGGGGAGCGATCAAGCAATTTAGCAAACATCCGCTAGAATTTAATACCGTGATGATTGCCGTGATTATTGTCGTGCTTGCCACTCATAATCTGGCGCTTGGTGTATTTGTCGGCGTATTGCTCTCTGCCCTGTTCTTTATTAATAAACTGGAAAGAACCGTACATGTCTATACGCATTTAAATGAAGCCCATTCACGTAGCTATATTATTTCTGGACAAATTTTCTTCAGCAGTACAGAAAAATTCTATCAGTTCTTTGATTTTAAAGAAAAGCTTGATCATGTCGAACTGGATCTGACCCATGCGCATATCTGGGATGTGACCTCAGTGAACATGTTGAATAATGTGATCCAGAAATTTAAAGCTCAAAATATAGACGTAACAGTGATCGGTTTGAATGAAGCCAGCAGTACACTGATTGACCGTTTTAGTAGCTGATGAACGATGATTAATAAAAGAGCCTCAATTGGCTCTTTTATTTTATCTGGAAGATCTTGCCGATTTTTATGGAGAAATACCGAGAAAAGTTTGACTTGCTCGGCTCAGGACTTAAAATACCGCATTCTGAATTTTTAGATTTGCCAAAGTTATGTCGAACGATCAATTAGACCAGCAAGTCGTGGAGCTGGAAAACTTAAGCGAGCACCGTGAAATCGTGACGTTTATGCGCCGCTCAATGCCGCTGAATACCTCTCAACGTACTGCGCTTGAACAATATGGTCACTTAATTTTGGAATATCCGGTGGGTGATTTGCGTCAGCACTTTGAACATCCTGAACGTCCTTTGACTGTAGAAATCGGTTTTGGTATGGGCCGTTCACTGGTATTGATGGCCAAAGCCAATCCTGAGCGAAACTTTGTCGGAATTGAAGTCCATGTACCTGGAATTGCGCAGTGCGTGTATGAAGCAGGTGTTGAAGGCCTAACGAACTTACGTGTGCTAGATGCTGATGCAATTCAAGTGCTGCGTGAAATGCCGGACAATAGTATCAATACTGTGCAATTGTACTTCCCTGATCCATGGCAGAAAAAGCGTCATTTTAAACGCCGTTTTGTTTCGCATGACCGTATGCCACTGGTGGAGCAAAAGCTGGAGCTTGGCGGAACTTTCCATGCTGCAACGGACTGGGAACCGTATGCGGAATGGATGATTGAAGTATTGGAAGAACGTCCACGACTGGAAAATCTGGCGGGTAAAGGCAACAGCTACCCGCGTCCGGAATGGCGTCCACAAACCAAGTTTGAACGTCGCGGGATTGAAGCCGGTCACAAGATTAATGATTTTATCTTCAAGAAAATTTCTTAATCCAAGATTCAAAAAAGCGCTGATTATTCAGCGCTTTTTTATAGGAAAAATTTGCCTTTGAACCCTGCTCCGTAGGTGAATTATTCGCTTCTTCATTTCTGATGACGCATGAGAATCTGCTGGCTCAATAGCTGATAGACATTTTGTAAATCTTCCCGCTGCATATTGGCTAACATCTGCTGATGCATATTCAAGATATTCTGATCACCCCGCATCGCTGGGCCGGTCTGCATTTGTTTGGGATCATTCTGAGTGGCTTTACTGGCGGTTTCCAGCATTAAGGGATACAGCAAACTGAAATCGACCTGTTGTGCATCAACCACCTGCTTGGCCATGTCATAACAATAATTGGCAAAATTACAGGCAAATACCGCTGCAAGATGCAAACTGAGACGTTGACTAGAACTATAAGTATAAACACGATTGCTTAGGCTATTTGCCAGTTCTAATAACAGGATTTGGTCCTGCTCATTCACCGCCTCAATAAACAGTGGCGTCTGCTGCCAATCAATCTGGCGTTCCAGACTAAAGGTCTGTAAAGGATAAAATACGCCTGCACGCGCATGCACATTTTTCAGTAAATCGAGATGGGTACTGCCAGAGGTATGTACGATCAGATTCTGCTGCAGATACGGATGAATCTGTTCAATGACGCTGGCAATCGACTGATCACTGACCGCGATAATGACCAGATCCACCTCATGATCCAGCTGTTCAGGCTGAGCGATTGCCTGAGCTTTAAATTGCTCAGCCAGCTGTTGTGCTTTTTCTAGGGTTCGGCTGTAGATCTGTACGATCTCATGTTGTGCTGACAATACAAGGGCAAGATGATATGCCACTCGCCCTGCCCCAATCATAATTATCCGCATCTTGTGTTCTTCCTGACTCATTGCGCACAGAATGCCAATAAATACAGATTGAGGCAATTGGCCTTGATGTTTCGAACAGGCTTTAGAACTTTCGCAGGGTCAGAATCTGTTCACTTCGACCAAAGGGCCCGTGAACATCATGCAGAACCCCGCTGGTCAGACCGATACCATCTTCACCATATTGCTGCACCCCTTCCAGTCCCAGCCATTTACCCTGCGGCAGACGGTGCATATGAATCTGCAGGTCCAGATTCGGAAATCCCCAACCGGAATTCGGGTCTTGACGTGGCACGATGCCATTGGCCGTATCGACCATACCGAGCAAACGGCTAAAGTCTGTCGTCGGTTGGCCTTCTACCATGTCCAGCGAATTTCTTAACCAGACAATGCCCTTGCCTGCACGATGGTCAGCATGCGCACGGGTTTCAATACTCTGGATATAACCGCCTGGCCAGCAGCGCATACCCTCCCAAACCGGTAAATATTCTGGACTTTCGATCGGAAAGTCTTCCACTCCGGCAATGGCCTTGGTATCTGAAGTTAGCATTCTCCACGCGCGTGCCACAATGCAGGTTTTACCATTGGCACACATTTCAGCTTCAATCAGCTCGATGGTTTTACCCGGACGGATCATGCGCGTAGTAATCGAAAATTCACCAAAGGCTATCAGGCCAAAAATATCCAGCCCGACCCGACCAATATGCATGTCAGCACGTGGCTGAAACTGTTCCAGTTCGACGCATAGAATACCGGTGGCTGGTGCCATGTGCTGCTCATGCGGATTCCATGCACCTTGTGCATGAATATTAGAACGGTAATAAGCCGTAGTACTGCCATCTGCATGATGCTCGCGCTGGATAAAATTGTAATATGCCGACATTGTTTTAATACTTCCCTGAATATTCTCTTAAATTTTATAACTTGAAAAAAGTTCTTTGATCTTTATTTTCTGAGCAAAAAGCCATGATAATTCATGATTTGACAATAAATCTTGCACTGTTTAAATCCGACTTTGGTTAAAAGCGCTGTAAAATTGTGTGCAGATAACAAGTGAAAATCCTGCTTCAAGCGTTCAATCATCTTGGTACTTTGCACCACGCTCAATCCTGTCTGTTGTGCCAGCTTTTGCATAATTTTGATGTCTTGCTGCTCTTCTGGCTGCATCAGGTCATAGGTCAATGCAAGACCATTGGTTTTAAGACACTGATAGATAGCCTGAAAAAATCCGTTTTTTTCGGAATTTGGAATGAAATGTGCCACCAGAATGGCCAACGCGGCATCGAAAGTATCCAGGTGAGGCAACTCCTGAATTGTGCTTTGGATAAGTTGCACCCGTTGTTGATCTATAGAGTTCAGATTTTTTCTGGCCTGTTCCAGCATAGCGAATGATGGATCAATTGCGGTAAAAGTCCAGTCTGGATAGCGCTGCAATAAATAAGACAGTTCATAACCTGTCCCGCAGCCCACTATCAATATATGAGCGGTTTCCTGGAGTTCAGTGCTGAGAATTGCTTCAATCTGCTGATGCACCAGTTCATAACCGGGAATCAGTTTACGGATGTGATCGTCATAACTGGCGACCACGACTTCACTGTGAAAGTTTTTTGCCATATTTTTACTCTAAATCTATGCACGAATCTAAAACTCAGGCGGGTCTTTAGATAGATTGAATATTTAAATCTTGTAGCTTGGTCTTATTTGCTGTTTTCTTGAAATTTGATCATAGGCCCGGCGACATGGATGTCGCCATTTTGCTGAGGGACATGGAAGTCCCTTCAGCAAAATAAAGGGATTTTTCTTACTTTTGACCCATCAAAAGTAAGAAAAGCCTAAACATTGATATCGAAACCGTTATACAAATGGAGGCAATGCATGCATTAAATACTGCTTTGCCCCACTTAAGAATCGCATCAATACAATTTAAGCAATCTCTTTCAAGTTCAGCTCTTCACGCATAAATTCACGCAATTTGAACTTCTGCGCCTTACCTGAAGCCGTCATTGGAAATTCCTGGAAGAAACGCACATAGCGCGGCACTTTATTGTGAGAAATATGCTCCTTACAATACTGACGGATGGTTTCTTCAGTACATGGATCATTTTCATGCAGGATGATGCAAGCACAAAGTTCCTCACCATATTTATGGTCCGGCACCCCAATCACCTGTACATCTGAAACAGCCGGATGAGTATAAAGGAAGTCTTCGATTTCTTTCGGGAACAGGTTTTCCCCGCCACGAATGACCACATCCTTGATTCGACCCTTGATTTTGACAAAGCCTTCATCATCCATTTCAGCGATATCCCCGGTATGCATCCAGCGTGCAGCATCAATCACTTCCTGGGTTTTGTCCTGATCTTCCCAATAACCCAACATCACGGAATAGCCACGTACACACAGCTCACCCAATTGGCCGCGTGGAACCACCTTGCCATTTTCATCGATAATTTTAACTTCCAGATGTGGATGCACACGACCCACGGTACTGACACGTCGCTCGACACTGTCTGCCGTTGAGCTTTGTGCACTCACTGGCGCAGTTTCGGTCATGCCATAACAAATCGTGATTTCAGACATATGCATGCGTTCAATCACGCGCTGCATAATTTCCTGCGGACATGGACTACCTGCCATAATCCCGGTACGCAAGCTGGACAGGTCAAACTCATCAAACTGTTCATGCTCAAGAATGGCGATAAACATGGTTGGCACACCATAAGCCGCTGTACATTTTTCCTGCTGGATGGCTTTTAAGGTTTCCAGCGGATTAAACACGGCAGACGGATAAATCATAGCAGAACCGTGAGTAATACAAGCCAGATTACCCATCACCATACCAAAGCAGTGGAACAACGGTACCGAAATACAAACACGGTCTTCCAGACCCAGATGAATGGCTTCGCCAACAAAGTACCCGTTATTTAAAATATTATTATGGGTCAGCATAGTGCCTTTCGGATTGCCTGTAGTGCCCGAGGTAAACTGGATATTAATTGTTTCATCAAACTGCAATTCACTGGAGATCTGTTGCAGTTGTTCCAGCTCTTGTTCGCTAGGCGAGCTTAGTAAATCCTGAAAACGGTGGATGCCAGTATGCTGCTGATCATCAATTTTAATCACATGCTTTAAATGTGGCAGTCGCTCTGCATTGAGGAATTTAGTTTCAGTCTGCATCAGCTCAGGTGCAATTTTAGTTAGAATTTCCTGATAGTCTGTCGTCTTAAACTGCGCTGCAATCACCAGTCCTTTACAAGAGACCTTGTTTAGCACATATTCAAGCTCATTGCTTTTATAAGCTGGATTTAAATTCACCAGAATAATGCCTGCCTTAAAGGCCGCAAATTGGGTAATGGTCCATTCCACACAGTTCGGCGACCAGATCGCCAGACGGTCACCTTTTTGCATACCCAGTTTTAGCAGCTGACAGGCAAAGGCATTGACTTTATCTTGTAGCTGCCGGTAACTGAGGCGTATGTCCTGATGCAGACTCACTACTGCATCACGTTCTGCATACTGCTCGCAAGCCTGATCAAATTTCTCACCAATCGTCATGCCCAATAAAGGCTGGCTGCTGGTTCCATAGGCATAGCTTAACCGTACTTGTGTCATTGAATCGATCTCCTTGATTCTTTGTAATTCTGATTTTCAACTTTACTAATTGTTTTATGATCACGACGACCTTGTCTGTGTACCGGTTTTTTGTGCGTTTATGCTTGTAAATTTTCCTCCTGTCCACGTACTGCGTTGACACAAAAATCGGCAATCTGTTTGACAAAGTGATCCTTATACTTCTGATCAAACATGACATTTCGGGACGGATTTAAAGGTTCAATCACGACAAAGGTCATGGCACCAACCACGCCCAACGCTGCCGTATTCAAATCTTCAAATTCGAATTCTCCATTGACCTTTCCTTCGGCCAGAATTTCCTTAATGCTCTGCTTGAGCAGCTGCTTACTGCGAAAACGCTCATGTTCCATTTCCGGATCAACCGGTTCGAACATCAGTGAATACGCCAGTTGGGGGCTATTCATGGCACGCTTGACAAAAGTTGTAACAGATTTTTGCAATTTCAGTTTTGGCGATAAATCTGACTCGGCAATATGGTTCAGAATCCCGACTTCATGCTGAATCGCGGCCGACAAAACCTCGATTAAAATCTGGCTTTTGCTCTCGAAATATCGATAGACCAGCCCTGTAGAAACGCCTGCGCGCTCTGCAATCGCCTGAATCGATGCCTCCTTCAAGCCCCCTTGAATAATCAGTTCACGAGCAGATTCCAAAATCGACAGGCGATTTTGTTCCATTCGTTCCTGCATCAATGATGATCTTTTATAACTCATAAAATTAATCTCAACAAGATAAAATGAATTGTAAATCATTTTGTGAATATAGATTCACTTTTTTGTTTTTTCGTTGTATGTTAAAACCACAAGCACAACAAAAATGCTTTTTTGGACACAACAAATATAACCTCAGGATGGATGAAGAATGAATTTACAAAGCTTGGATTTCGGTTTGGATGAAACTCTAATAGCGCTTCGTGATTCAGTGGCTGCATTTTGCGCCAAAGAAATTACCCCGATTGCTCAGCAGGTTGACCGTGACAACGAGTTCCCTACTCACCTTTGGAAAAAATTTGGCGAGATGGGCCTGCTCGGGCTGACAGTCAGTGAGGAATATGGCGGTTCAAATTTTGGTTATCTGGCGCACATCATTGCCATGCAGGAAATTTCCCGCGCTTCAGCATCGATTGGTTTGTCTTATGGCGCACATTCTAACCTATGCGTGAACCAAATTAAGCGTAATGGGACTGAAGAACAAAAGCAGCGCTATCTGCCTAAACTGATTTCTGGTGAATATGTCGGTGCCTTGGCGATGTCTGAACCGAATGCCGGTTCGGATGTAGTCAGCATGAAATTGAAAGCAGAAGACAAAGGCGATCATTATCTGCTGAATGGTTCAAAAATGTGGATCACCAATGGTGGAGATGCCGATGTCCTGGTGGTCTATGCAAAAACCGATTTGCAGGCCGGTGCCAAAGGCATGACTGCGTTTCTGGTGGAGAAAAATATGCCAGGTTTCAGCCATGGCACGCATTTGGACAAACTGGGTATGCGCGGTTCAAACACTTATCCGCTGTTTTTTGACAATGTTGAAGTGCCCAAAGAAAACGTCATGGGTGGCGTCGGCAATGGCACCAAAGTATTGATGAGCGGGCTGGATTACGAGCGTGCTGTATTGAGTGCTGGCCCACTGGGGATTATGGATGCCTGCATGGACACCGTGATTCCATATATTCATGACCGTAAACAGTTTGGTCAGGCATTGGGTGAATTCCAGTTAATGCAGGGCAAAATTGCCGACATGTATTCGACTTGGTTAGCCTGTAAGGCACTGGTTTATGCAGTCGGTGCTGAATGTGACAAAGCAGACCATAGTCGCAGCTTACGTAAAGATGCTGCCAGTGCCATTTTATATGCTGCTGAAAAAGCGACCTGGATGGCGGGTGAAACCATTCAGACTTTAGGTGGTAACGGTTATATCAACGAGTTTGCTGCAGGCCGTCTATGGCGCGATGCCAAACTGTATGAAATTGGCGCCGGTACTTCAGAAATCCGCCGCATGTTGATTGGCCGTGAACTTTTCAACGAAACAGCCTAAACCTGAATACTTAGAATAAAACAAGGATGTTCGTCATGAATCAGTTATCGAGCAAAATCAATATACGTAGTGAAGAGTTTAAAACCAACCAGACTGCCATGCTGCAACTGGTGGATGACCTGAAACAGAAAGTTGAAAAAATTGCTTTGGGTGGTGGAGAAACTGCCCGCCAAAAACATCTGGACCGTGGCAAGCTGTTACCACGTGAACGGATTAACCACCTGATCGATCCGGGAACCGCTTTTCTGGAAATTGGTCAGCTGGCTGCCTATCAGGTGTATCAGGATGATGTACCTGCTGCTGGTGTGGTCGCTGGTGTTGGTCAGGTCAACGGTGTGACCTGCATGATCATCGCCAATGACGCTACAGTGAAAGGCGGCACTTATTATCCATTAACAGTGAAAAAGCATTTACGTGCCCAGGAAATTGCCGAGCAGAACCATCTGACCTGTATCTATCTGGTGGATTCAGGCGGTGCATATTTGCCTTTACAGGATGAAGTGTTTCCAGACCGCGATCACTTTGGCCGTATTTTCTACAATCAGGCACGTATGTCGAGCCAAGGCATTGCCCAGATTGCAGTGGTGATGGGTAGCTGTACTGCGGGCGGTGCGTATGTTCCTGCCATGTCCGATGAAACCATTATTGTGCGGAATCAGGGCACCATTTTCCTGGGCGGCCCTCCTCTGGTTAAGGCAGCTACTGGTGAGGTGGTTTCCAGTGAAGATCTTGGTGGTGGTGATGTGCATACCCGTTTGTCTGGCGTGGCTGATCATCTGGCAGAAAATGATGAACATGCGCTTGCGATTGCCCGCAATATCGTGGCGAATCTGAACAAAAAGCCAAACACGACCGCGGATGAAATCGAAGCGCCGCTGTTTGACAGTTCGGAATTGTACGGCATTGTGCCGAGTGACGCGCGCAAGCCTTTTGATATCCGTGAAGTGATAGCGCGTATTGTCGATGGCTCACGTTTTGACGAGTTCAAGGCACGTTTCGGCACTACCCTGGTGACCGGTTTTGCCAAGCTCTATGGCATGCCGGTCGGGATTATCGCCAATAACGGGATTCTGTTTTCCGAGTCTGCCCAAAAAGGCGCGCATTTTATTGAATTGTGTACCCAGCGCAATATCCCACTGATTTTCCTGCAAAATATTACCGGCTTTATGGTCGGTCGCCAGTATGAAAATGAAGGCATTGCCAAAAATGGTGCCAAACTGGTGATGGCCGTCGCCAATGCCAATGTTCCAAAACTGACCTTGGTGATTGGCGGTTCTTTTGGTGCCGGTAACTACGGCATGTGTGGCCGCGCCTATTCGCCACGCTTTATGTGGACCTGGCCAAACTCGCGTATTTCAGTGATGGGCGGTGAACAGGCCTCCAGCGTCTTGTCGACCTTAAAACGTGACCAGATTGAGCAAAAAGGCGGAACTTGGTCAGCTGAAGAAGAAGACCAGTTTAAACAGCCGATTCGTGACCAGTACGAACGCCAAGGCCATCCTTATTATGCGTCTTCGCGTTTATGGGATGATGGTGTGATTGATCCAGCGCAATCGCGTGAAGTACTAGCCTTGAGTCTGGCTGCAGCCCTGAATGCGCCCATCCAGCCAACCAAATTCGGCGTGTTCCGCATGTAAGAGGTGACAAAATGACATATCAATTTTTACAGCTCGAACAGCAGAATCAGGTGGCAACGGTTTGGATTAATCGCGCTGAACTGCACAATGCCTTTAATACTCAAGTGATTGAAGAACTGCATGCTTGCTTCCAGTCTTTAAATAACCGTGATGATGTACGCGTGGTGATTCTGGCGGGTCGTGGCAAAAGCTTCTCGGCCGGTGCTGACCTGAACTGGATGAAACAGGCCGGTCAGGCATCACAGGCAGACAATGAGGCGGATGCGCTCAAACTGGCGAAAATGCTGCAAAGTCTGGCAACCTTGAAACAGCCGACCATTGCCCGGGTACATGGTATTGCGTTTGGCGGCGGCATGGGTCTGGCTTCGGCCTGTGATATTTGCGTGGCCAGTACCGATGCAAAGTTTGCGACGTCGGAAGTACGTTTAGGTCTGGCACCTTCGACCATCAGCCCGTATGTAATTCGTGCAATTGGTACACGTCAAGCTTCACGTTATTTCCTGACTGCCGAGCGGATTACTGCTGAACAGGCCAAAAGCATTGGTCTTGCGCATGAAGTCACTCCACCAGAACAGCTCGACAGCAAAATTGATGAAATTGTGGAAGCACTTTTACTTGGTGGTCCTGCCGCACAGAGCGCATCGAAACAGTTGAT
Source organism: Acinetobacter lwoffii (assembly GCA_013530545.1). Classification (GTDB taxonomy): domain Bacteria; phylum Pseudomonadota; class Gammaproteobacteria; order Pseudomonadales; family Moraxellaceae; genus Acinetobacter; species Acinetobacter lwoffii_G. Next base: position 10,846 of record SPVA01000039.1, on the reverse strand, counting down.
TCAACTGGTTGACCAACAGGTATTGACCGAAGATTTACTGCTTAAAACAGCACAGCATATTGCCCATATTCGCCAGGGAGATGAGGCGAAAAATGGACTGAATGCATTTTTGAACAAACAAAGCCCGGCTTGGATCAAGACCACGGCATAACAACGAGAAGGATCCTACAATGTTTGAGAAGATTTTAATTGCCAACCGTGGTGAAATTGCCTGCCGTGTGATTCGTACAGCGAAGAAATTAGGAATTGCCACCGTTGCCGTCTACTCCGATGCCGATGCTCAGGCACAACATGTGAAACTGGCCGATGAAGCGATCTATATTGGTGAATCGCCAGCAGCACAAAGTTATTTGCAAATTGATCGCATTATTCAGGCAGCCAAAAACACTGGTGCCCAGGCGATTCACCCCGGTTATGGTTTCCTGTCCGAAAATGACCAGTTTGCCTTGGCCTGTCAGGACAACAATATTGTCTTTATTGGCCCGCCAGTCGATGCCATTCTGGCAATGGGTCTAAAGGCCACCTCTAAAGCGCTGATGGAAAAAGCCGGTGTGCCTCTAACCCCCGGCTATCATGGTACCAATCAGGATGCCGACTTCCTGAAACAGCAGGCAGACAATATTGGCTATCCGGTACTGATCAAGGCCAGTGCCGGCGGTGGCGGTAAAGGCATGCGTCTGGTGGAACGCAGCGAAGATTTTCTTAGCTCGCTTGCTTCATGCAAGAGTGAAGCACGTTCAAGTTTTGGCAATGAAGACGTTCTGATTGAACGTTATGTGATTCAGCCACGTCATATTGAGGTGCAAGTATTTGGTGATACCCACGGCAATTATGTGCATCTGTTCGAACGTGATTGCTCGGTACAGCGTCGCCACCAGAAAGTGCTAGAAGAAGCGCCTGCACCGAAAATGCCGGAAGACAAACTGGAGGCGATGCGTCAGGCGGCAATCGATGCTGCGCGTGCAGTAAATTATGTCGGTGCCGGTACAGTCGAGTTTATCGTGGAGCAAGACGGCACAGCTTACTTCATGGAAATGAACACCCGTCTTCAGGTTGAACATCCAGTGACTGAAATGATTACCGGACAGGATCTGGTGGAATGGCAACTGCGCGTGGCTTTTGGTGAGCCTTTACCGAAGCAGCAGCATGAGTTGCAGATTCACGGTCATGCACTCGAAGCCCGGGTCTATGCCGAAGAACCGGAAAAAGGCTTTATTCCTGCGATTGGTCAGATCAGCTACCTGCATTATCCGAAGCAAAGTGACTGTGTACGTGTCGATAGCGGTATTGTCGAAGGCGACGAGATCAGCACCTATTATGATCCGATGATTGCCAAACTGATTGTCTGGGGCAAAAACCGTGAAGCAGCCTTAACCCAGATGCACCATGCACTGGGTCAGTTCCATGTTGATGGTCTGGGCAATAACATTGCTTTCCTGGATCGACTGGTTCTCTGTGACTCGTTTAAAAATGCACATTTAGATACCGGCCTGATTCAGCGTGAAGAAGAATTTCTGCTCAAACCTTCTGCGGATATCAGTGCCGAACTGGTGGTCAGTGCCGCACTGATTGAACTACTTTCACGTCAGGCACAGAATCCTGCTCCAAACAATCCGGTGTGGCAGCTGCAAGAATTCTGGCGTCTAAATCAGCAAAATAGCCATACAGTGCAATTACAACGCAATGGCATTAACCTGAAAATTCAGTTCAGCACCCAAGATCAAGGCTTTGTTGCTAGCTATAACGGTCAGCAGCTTCAGATTCAAGGTCAGCTCGTCGATGCCCATACTTTAGCGCTGCAACTGGCAGGTAAACAGCAAAAACTGGCTTTTAGCCAGACCGAGCAAGGCATTACCCTGTTCCAGAATGGTCAAAGCTATAAGTTCAATTACCTGAAGTCTGATTTTAATAATCAGGATGAACAAGGTACGGAAAATAATCTGATCGCGCCAATGCCAGGTGTCATTACCCAGGTGCTCGTGGCAGCCAATGATAAAGTCAAAAAAGATGATGTGCTGATGACGCTGGAAGCCATGAAGATCGAATACTCAATTCGTGCACCGCATGACGGCATCATCGCAAGTTCATATTTCCAGAAAGGTGATCAGGTTAAAGCCGGTGATGAACTGGTCGAATTCCAGCCACTGGCGGAGGAAGTGGCATGACGGATTTTGTCAAAATCGTAGAAGTCGGGCCACGCGATGGCCTGCAAAATGAAAAAACACCATTGACCTTGGATGACCGGAAAAACCTGATTGTAGACCTGATGAAAACCGGTCTGCAGTCCATCGAAATCGGCTCCTGCGTTTCAGCCAAATGGGTACCGCAAATGGCAGAGAGTGATGTGCTCTTTGCCAGCCTACCCCAAGATCCGAATATTCAGTTCAGTTTGTTAACCCCAAATCTGAAAGGTTTTGAATCGGCACTGGCTGTGGGTTGCAAAGAAGTCGCGGTATTTACCGCTGCTTCTGAAAGCTTTACCCGCAAGAACATCAACTGCTCGATTGATGAAAGTTTCGAGAAGTTTGCCGATGTCATGGCAGCGGCCATAGCCAATGATATTAAGGTGCGCGGCTATGTCTCCTGCATGGTGGACTGTCCTTATGAAGGTGCCATTGATCCGAAACAGGTGGTGAAAGTCACGCAACGTTTGCTGGAGATGGGCTGTTATGAAGTATCGCTGGGTGAAACCATTGGCACGGCCACTCCGGATCGGGTGAAAAACGTCTGGGAGGCCTGTCTGGCTGAACTTGATGCTAAAGTTTTGGCAGGCCATTTTCATAATACTTACGGCATGGCCATCGCCAATATCTACCAGTCACTGTTGCAAGGCATTCGTGTATTTGATTCATCCATTGCAGGCTTAGGTGGCTGCCCTTATGCCAAAGGCGCTTCAGGCAATGTTTCAACTGAAGACCTGTATTACCTGCTCTCGAATATGGGCTTTCAAACCGGTATTCAGCTGGATGCCCTGATGCAGGCCAGCCGTAATATCAGTGAAGTCTTGCAGCGCAATAATCCATCCAATTATGCCAATGCCTATTGGCAAAAAGCCTGTGCTTGAAAATAAGCTTGCTTGAGCAAAATGCTCTCAAGCAAGCCATAAGGATATAAGCAGCAGATTGAAGTCTGCTACAACAATAGAGGTGACAAGATGTCAAACAAGGTTTATGACAGCGCTCAATCCGCCTTAAAGGATGTGGTGCAAGATGGTCATACTCTGGCCGTTGGTGGTTTCGGCCTATGTGGTATTCCAGAAGCCCTGATTACAGCACTAAAAGAAACAGGTGCTAAGCAACTCACCTGTATTTCCAACAATGCCGGCGTAGACGGCTTCGGTCTCGGACTTCTGCTGGAAACCAAACAGATTAAAAAAATGATTTCATCTTATGTCGGTGAAAACAAGGAGTTTGAACGTCAATATTTAAATGGCGAACTGGAAGTTGAACTGACTCCACAGGGTACACTGGCAGAAAAACTACGTGCTGGCGGTGCCGGCATTCCGGCTTTCTATACGGCGACGGGTGTGGGTACGGTAATCGCCGAAGGTAAGGATGAACGTGAATTTAATGGTAAATCCTACATTCTGGAAGAATCTTTAACTGCCGATGTTGCCCTAGTCAAAGCCCATAAAGCCGATAAAGCCGGCAACCTGATTTTCCGAAAAACGGCCCAGAACTTTAATCCGGTCTGTGCTATGGCCGGTAAAGTTACCATTGCTGAAGTGGAAGAAATTGTCGAGATTGGTGCGCTGGATCCGGACGAAATCCATCTACCTGGTATTTATGTGAACCGGATTGTGCTGAATACCCAACCAGAAAAACGCATTGAACAGATGACTTTAAAGGCGGAGGCTTGATCATGGCTTGGACACGTAATGAAATGGCGCAGCGCGCGGCACAAGAGCTTGAAGATGGTTTCTATGTCAATTTAGGGATTGGCCTGCCGACGCTAGTCGCGAATTATATTCCGGAAAATATCAATGTCTGGCTGCAGTCGGAAAATGGTTTGCTGGGGATTGGTGAATTTCCAACTGCGGAGACTGTTGATGCCGACCTGATCAATGCCGGTAAACAGACGGTCACCGCGCGAAAAGGTGCTTCATTTTTCTCAAGTGCCGACTCCTTTGCCATGATCCGTGGCGGTCATGTCAATATTGCCATTCTGGGTGCTATGGAAGTGTCCGAAACTGGTGATCTGGCCAACTGGATGATTCCAGGCAAAAAGGTCAAAGGCATGGGCGGTGCCATGGATCTGGTCGCGGGTGTACAAAAGGTCGTGGTCTTAATGGAACACTGCGCCAAAGATGGTACACCGAAAATTGTACCGCAATGTAGCCTGCCCCTTACCGGCCAGGCTGTGGTGAACCGGATTATTACCGATCTCGGTGTACTGGATGTTACTCCTGATGGAATTCGACTGGTTGAACTGGCACCAGAGGTAAGTTTTGAAGAGATTCAAAAAGTCACGGGGGTAGCGCTACTACGTAACGCTGCCTGATCCAGCCAGCCCTTAAGAATGAAGCATCTTAAGGGCTTTTTTATATATAGCTGTTTCATTTCAAAATAATAATCGCAGAATAAATGGATTTTAATCATGCAAACTCAACAAAATATTTTGCAGCGCTTCGCCTTGCGCGTCAGCGACTGGTCTGAAAAATGGTTTCCGGATTCTTATATTTTTGCCCTGCTTGGCGTCATCATTGTGGCGATTGCCGCCATCGGAATTGGTGCACCCGCACAGGATGTCGCGATTTCCTTTGGAGACGGCTTCTGGAGCCTGATTCCCTTTACCTTGCAGATGTGCATGCTGATCGTGGTCGGTTATGTGGTTTCCGTATCTAAGCCTGTCCAGCTTCTGATCCAGAAAATGGCGCGCCTGCCACATTCCGGTCGTGGTGCGATTGTCCTGGTCGCCACGGTCAGCCTGTTAATTTCTCTGATTAATTGGGCCATGAGTACTGTACTGACTGCACTCCTAGTGATTGCACTGGCACAGCGTAAAGAGCTTAACATGGATTACCGCGCTGCTGCGGCTGCCGCGATTATCGGGATGGGTGCGACCTGGGCACTGGGCATCAGTTCTTCAGCTGCACAGTTACAGGCCAATAAAAGCAGTCTGCCTGAACCGATTTATAATCTGACGGGCGTGATTCCATTTACCGAAACCATTTTCCTGCCGCAATCCATGATCATGACGGCGGTACTGATTGTAGCTTCAATTGCGATTGCTTACTGGTCAGCACCTAAAGGGTCTGACATTAAAACCATTGAGCACTTCCCGATTCAGATTGAAGAAGAAAAACCGGAAGTATCTGCCGAAAAAAGACCGGGGGATTGGCTGGAAAATTCACCCATTTTAAGCATTCTGATTGTGATTCTGGGCGCAGTCTGGATGTTTAACGAATTTTCCAAAAGCAATCCGATTCTGGCCATTTCCAGCTTAAATACCTATAACTTTATCTTCCTGATTTTGGGCGTGGCCTTACACGGTACACCGCGAAATTTCCTGAATGCGGTATCCAAAGCCGTACCCGCCATTTCTGGGGTACTGATCCAGTTTCCGCTGTATGGCAGTATTGCCTTTATGATGACCAATGCGCTAAACCCGGCCGATCTGTCATTGTCACATTACATTGCCGAGTTCTTTGTTTCCATTGCCTCGCAGGAAACCTTTGCCATTGTGATGGGCTTATACTCGGCGATTCTGGGTTTCTTTATTCCTTCTGGCGGAGGGAAATGGATTATCGAAGCGCCCTATGTGATGCAGGCTGCGCATGACCTGAAAGTGCATCTGGGCTGGTCGGTACAGATTTATAATGCGGCAGAAGCCTTGCCGAATCTGATTAATCCATTCTTTATGCTTCCGATGTTGGGTATCCTGAAATTAAAAGCCAAAGATGTGATTGGATTTACGGTGACCCAGTTGATTTTCCATCTGCCTTTGGTACTGTTCCTGCTATGGTTCCTTGGTCGGACATTGACTTATAGCCCGCCGGTATTTTCTTAATTTAAGATAATAAAAAAGGACGAAGATTCGTCCTTTTTTATTTAGGCTGCTCTCTTAATTTCCTGTCTTCTCAACCACACCTTCATCATCTACTTCACGCACAATTCCCGTTTCAGTATTCACGACCTCAAAGGTCACGCGACGGTTCTGAAACTGTCCGGCAGGTGTCGCATTGGGTTCAACCGGCTGATCCTCTCCCATTCCAACCGCCTGTAATTGTGCAGGATCGACACCTTTTTGCACGAGATAACTGGTAATCGCCTGAGCGCGCTGTACGGACAGCACCTTATTTTCTGCTTCGCTGCCCTGAGCATCAGCATGTCCTTTAACTTTCAGGATAACTTGTGGTGCACGTTGTAATAATGCAGCAGCTTGATCCAGCACCAATTTATTGACTTCCGGAACTTCAGTCGATGCCGTATCAAAATTAATGATCTGTAAATTCAGTGCAGTCGCCACATCCAGTGCTTTAACATTATCGGTCTTGATACTGGCCAAAGCTTGTTCTGCTTCGCTATTGGCAGTATTAATCACGTCACTTCTATTGAGCGGCTGTTGGGTAACCACAGTGACATTTTTGGCCAGACTACGAATTTGTGCTGCCAGACGCTCAGCCTCTGCATTGGTTGCTGCACGTACCGAAACCTGATTGCCAATCCAGTCCAGTGACACATTTGGCATCCCCTGAAGCGCTTTCAATACTGATGGAATGGTATCCTGATCAATAAATTCTGAATGGTAAATCTCACTGCTCAGCGCGCCACAACCAATATTATAATTAAAGATCTGTTTGATCTCGTTTTGCAGAATTTCCATATACTGCGGATTATTCAGCTGTAATTGGCAACTGACAATTTCGCCATTGCTGCCGGTACTTAATCGCAAGGATGCAGGCTGAGCTGAGGCAACTTCACTGGTCGCTTGGGTATTTGAATCTTCAACATCATCCTGCATACAGCTGCGAACCAAAAACAGGATCAAACCCGCCAGGATCAGAAAAATAATAAACGGCCATAAAAAGCCGGTTTTTCTCTCTTCCTGAACAATGATGGTCTGCTCCGCCAATACAGGTTCCTGATTTAAATTCTGCCCTGCCAAGGGTGAAACTCCAAGCGCTGCCAGAATAGGTCCAGCCCAAACGGATAATGCGCGCTGAATCGAATCGGCGTGGGTTTCCAGCAAATGGCTAATCGCTTCCGGAGTTGAAGCACCTGCTTCGGTCTGTAAAAAATTCATGGTCGGTACAATTGACCGGTTCAAGGTATGCTCTATTTCGTCTTGCGGCGCGCTCTGATCCAATTGATCGAGAAACTGCTGCTTGAGTGCCGGATTTGCATTGAATAATTCATGAATTTTTGGATTAAGTTGCTGACCAAGATTCTCAATCCAGGCGGGACGTGCACGCAATATACTTAAAAATATGGGATAGAATTGAGCCAAAGCTTGATCTTTAGCAAACAAATGCTCGGTTTCACCTTGAAGCACAATCGCTGTAACATCGCTTTTTAAGCGTTCTATAAAATCTATATTCATAATCGTCACCATTCTTTTGATTTTTCTAATGTTTAATATTTAATCAGTGTAACGATCCCTATTTTTTGAAAATGTAAATAATTGTATGAATATCATAAAGTTTCACTGTTTTTGTTAAGTACTCATTTTACTGACACAGAATTCAAAAAATAAAAAAAGCCAGCCGAAGCTGACTTTTATAAAATTGATATTACTTAAGCAGCAAAAGTTTGAACAACTTTACCCAGCACTTTTTGGTTAATTAGCGGGGTATTTTTACCTTGTGACACGATGCTTTCTTTATTTAGGGTCCATTCCAGTTCCGGATCTAGCAGCACCCAGCCTGATTCATTTATCCATCGATCTGCCATTTGTGCAACACGAGCCGGAGCTAAGGTCACTTTTTCCACCCATTCCAGTGGAGTCAACAACCCCTCACGAATCAGTTGCAGACCAAAAGGCACATAGGTATCAAAAGCAGTGAATCCTGGCTGCGTTTCAGCAAACGGCGCCATTTTCGCAGAGCTGCTCAGCGGTTCATGATGGGTACAAATCGCATCAATTACGCCTGATTTCACACCCTGACGAAGTAATTCTTTATCCTGCTCAGAACGAAGCGGCGGACGCACATGTGCAAGAGAGTTAAATCCATCAATCAAATGATCGGTCAGATGTAACTGATGCATGGCCACATCACAGGTCACCGGTAAGCCTTTTTCCTTGGCAATACGAATGAGTTCCACCGAAGCACCGCCAGACAACAGACCAAAGTGTGCTCGTACTTTGGTTGCTTCAATCATCAACAGATATTTGGCAATCGCCACAGTTTCAGCCAGTGCCGGAATCATCGGCAAACCCTGACGTGAAGCAATAAAGCCTTCATGTACACAGCCGTCTTTGGCAATTTGTGGTTCTTCGGCATAAAACACCACCGTCAGGTCTAAGCCTGCAGCATATTCAAGTGTACGCAGTACCACGTCATCATTGGCAAACGGCGCACTGGCATTGGAAACGGCAGTACAACCGCCCTTTTTCAAGCCTGCCATATTTGCTGGTTGTTGACCATTTAAGCCTTGGGTTTGCGCACCAATCACTTGAAGATAGATACCACCATCCAGCATGGCTTTTTCAACCAGGCCGTGAATCAGTGCACCATTGTCTTGTACGATTGGCTTTGAATCGGGTGGCGTAAATACGTGCAAAATACCATTTTCACGAGCCGCTTTCCCTTCAGACTTAAGCGTACCGTGTTGCTGTTGACCTGGTTCACGTAAACGCGCACACAAATCGACCATGGTTGGCATCAACCATTTGCCTTGACCATCTATCGTTTCAGAGACATCTGCTGTTTCTGCAACGAATTTTCCATTTTCCAGATATAGTGTTTTGGATTGGATCAAGAACACGGACATTTTCAATTTTTACAATAGTCATGACTTATTCCTTAACCCGCAATCGCTTCAATCAAACCTTGTTCTTGTAACTGGCCTTGCATCGATAAAGCCAACACCGCCATACGCACGGCAATACCATTGGTCACCTGCTTCAAAATCACAGATTGCGGACCATCCGCAATACTTGAGTCGATTTCAACGCCGCGGTTCATTGGTCCCGGATGCATCACGATACAATCCGGTTTGGCCATGGCAAGACGTTCTTTATTCAAGCCATACATTTTGTAGAACTCTGCTTGCGAGGCCAGTGCCGGAGAATCAATACGCTCGTTTTGAATACGTAAGGTAATGATCACGTCGCAGTCTTTGATGCCGTCTTCCATATTGTTAAATAGACGAACACCATCGCCATATTCTTCAAAACCCAATGGCAGCAAGGTATTCGGTGCAATCACCCGGATATCCTGGCAACCTAAAGTTTGCAAGGCAGCCACATCTGAACGCGCGACACGTGAATGCTTGATATCGCCAATAATGGCAATCGACATTTCTTCGAATTTTTTATTGGTTTCGCGGCGAATGGTCAGCATGTCCAGCATCGCTTGAGTCGGATGCGCATGACGGCCATCACCGGCATTAATAATTGCCACTGTTGGACAGACATCCTTGGCAATAAAATGCGCTGCCCCTGAAGATGAATGACGCACCACGAAAATATCGGCCGCCATGGCTTCCAGATTCCATAACGTGTCACGCAGGGTTTCACCTTTAGAGGTACTCGAACGGGCAATATCGATATTGAGAACGTTGGCAGAAAGGCGCTTGGCAGCGGCTTCAAAGGTGGTTCGGGTACGGGTAGAATTTTCGAAGAACAGGTTCATCACCGTTTTGCCTTCGAGCAAATTATTGGTGATCAGCTGATTTTGGTCATTAAAAAAGGACTGTGCAGTGTCCAATATTTTTGTCAGGGTTTCTTTAGAAAGACCTTCGATGGTCAAGAAGTGTTTTAGATTACCTTCTTTATTGAGTTGAATCTGGCTCGGTGTATGCAATGCCGCCAAGTGCATGAGAGATTCCTTATGCGTTAAGTCAACATATTATACAGAGATTGGCGAATTTTTATAGTTGGGCACGTTGCTACTTGTACAAAAAGCATCTGAACAATAGAAACAGAAAATCAGATTCCTTTGTATTTTTTCAATAAGATAATTTAACCCGATTTGCATCTTGCTGATTTTAAGTACAAAACCAACGGGCGCTTCAGTCTGGAGCCTTCACACCCATCTCAGGTTTAACGCAGTGCACCAATATAACGATGTGACACCTGTGCACGATAGATATCGTCTTCATCCGGTTCGACCGAGAGTAATTCCTCCTGCGCTGCCGGCTGACTATATTCTGCCTGTGATGGCGGAGATGTTAGCGGCAAATCCAAGACCATATTCAATCGTCCAATCAAACGGCTCAACTCGGGATCTTGAGTCTGCTCTGCCAGTTGAATCACATGCCGGGCATAGTCGGTATTTTCTGCCAGATAGATGGCATCAATCACCCGGCCCGAGACCCGTCTTAAACGGGCATAAATTAAAGTGGCCACTGAAAAAGCGTCATGGTTGCGTAACTGATTCTCTAACATCTTAACCCCCATTATAAAATTGAAAAATCAGGCAGCCATCGCTCCCCATCGACTGACCGCCTGATTTGCTGTTTATAGAGCAAAATGCGTACCAGTTTCTCAATTTATAGCGTGAATATTATTTTTCTCTATCACATGCCACGGCCTTTCAGAGAATTTCAAAAGCTTTCAATATAAAAATACGGTAAACTTAGCGCAGTTTTTTATTTATCTTTTTTGGTCTCTCTATTATATGAATACCTCTCCACGTTTAAGCAATTATTGGGTCACCTGTGCCGATGGTCTGGAAACCTTA
>SPVA01000040.1 GCA_013530545.1 Acinetobacter lwoffii | reverse complement strand
ACTGGGTTATGTATCGCCTTTTGAGTTTGAAGCAATGTACTATGATAAGATTAACCCGTTAGGTCAGGTGGCCTAACTTAAATAAAAAAGTCTCCGACAAACCCGGTACGGTTCAATTCGATTTAATTTTTTCTATTTCTTTTCTATCTAGATGAGGGTGTTTCCTTACAGTCAGATAGTCATCCATAAGATAAGTATAAAATTTCAAAAAAGAGCGGATTTTGTTGCTAATATTTATATAACTTACTTTACGATTTCCTCCTAAGTATGTGACATCGCTTAAGTCATTATTATTTTCGAGGTAAATGATAAAATTATCAATTTCTTTATAAGTAAGTTCAAAATTATAATTTGAAGAATAGAAAAATTCGCAGAAGGAAATAGAGTATTTTTTATACCAAAATATATACCAGTCTTTTAGTGCCATCAAATCAGAATATTGCGTAGATAAGCTTTGAAACCGTATCACTCTCAAGCTAAACAATAATGGGAATAAGCATGGGAATGTCGACTCAGTATTAAATAATAATTTGATTTCATTCTCATTAGATATCTTTTGTTCTAACTGGATACTTTTGACTTCAAACATGGTGAACTTCATGAACTAAAATTTAGGTCAACATATCATATTTTTGATTAGGAGTTTTATTTCAATAAGTTATTGATATTAAGTAGAAGAAGTATAAATATGAAGTAAATGTTAGGTATTCATGATTTAACATAATATACATTATACGAAATCAATCTGTTAGAACCCATTCAAAATGTCTATATTCTCACCAATAAAAATGTCTGGTTTATGATGCGCATCAACATCCGAGATGGTACTTCAGGTCTGATGCATGCCAGCTGTGGTCAACAGGGTCATTGTCGCCATGACGATCTATTAAAATCAGAATACCTTGCCATTATTTCTGAACATTTGCTTAGCTTTGGTCCTACATTGGTGCATGAGAAGTAACGCTTGAAACGTTCATATCAGCTTAATTCAAAAAGGTTTTTATGTGCTGGATCACTTCTTCTGGTTTTTCGCCATGCAGCCAATGTCCTGTATTTTCGATCATTTCAATTTTTGCTTGAGAAAATTGCTCATCAATTGCTGCGAAGTGTTCCGGTTTTGAAATATAAAAAGAATTTCCACCACGCAGGAATAAAGCTGGCTGATTCATTTTTTCGAGCTTTTCCCAATCCATAATATCTGAATAATGATCAAATAAAGCCTGAACATTAAAGAGCCATTGTCCTTTATTAAAGGATTTTAATAAAAACTGAATTACCATTTCTTCATGAATGTATTCACGCATAATTTTTGCTGCCTCAAGTCGTGAAGCAACATTTGCTTGCTGTACTGCGAATAAAGCTTTAAAAATTTCAGTATGATGACTTTCATGATATTGGATCGGTGTGATATCCAGGACGATCAACTTTTCAGTTTGTACGCGGGCTAAATCAGCCAATTTCATGGCAATTTTTCCGCCCATAGAATGCCCTACTACTACGAACTTTTGAATATTTAAACTCGATAAAGTTTCTAGGACATCTTCAGCCATAAGTTGATAATTTAAGTCTGAGCTATGAGCAGAAAGACCATGATTGCGTACATCAATTTGAAGCACGGTTCTTTGCTCAGAAAAATATCGAGCTAGTACTCCTAAATTACTTAAACTACCGAATAAACCATGAATAAAGACCATTGGAGATAGCACTGACGTTTCGTGGTGTTGGAGTTGATAATTTAGGATCATTTGAGAATTCCGTGATTTCTGTATTTAACTGTTAATAGTGGGTTTATATTGGGAATTAATCAATTGTAAAATTTTTAAATATAAAATTTTGCTTAGGCTATTTTATGGAAGTATATTTTGCTTAGGCTAAAAAAACTTAATCGATTCATAAGTTTTTAAAATTACGATTTAAGATCTGGATGGATATCTGGCTATAAATATGAACGAAGATGGTTAAATTGTGATGCAGACCAAATAAAATTAATGAAAACCTTAAAACTGGGATTTAATAACATGTAAAGCACTTTTAGGTCGGAGTGTTTCTTAAATTAACTCGCTGTGATTATCCAAATAGACTGAGGTAATTTAAATAATCTGCCTTAATATTTACTGCTCATAATTTATTAAAGATCGACCATTCATAAGTAGCTTATTAATCGACTTAATTCTGTTTAAAAATAATACGTTTTAAGACCAAATGAGTTACAGGCAGTAAATATCAGTATTATCAATTCCCCCTTCTCCCTTTCTTGAGAAAGTTGTTAAACTTATGTGTTGCTTAGGCTATTTTTAGCATCTTAAGATATTCAAGTTATTAGCTTAAATATCAGCGTACAATCACGCTATCCTACTTAAATCGTCCTGTTCAAGAAATTACAAAACTACGATTATTCATTTATTCTTATCAATGTATTAAAAACAGTGGATATATACCCGAGATATTAGATATTCACATCAAAATAAATTTAAATTAACTTAACAGATTTTTTATTACATGATATTCAGGAAATGGTCTTTCAGGTTTTAATATCTATAAAATCTGGTTGTGAAATAGACTTACCTACTTAATTTTTATTCTACTGCGAAAAACTTTCAAGATAGAAAAGTATTTTATAATTTATTCTACATTCCTATTTTTACAAAATACGCTTGTGGTCATTCCAGATTGAGTCAAACTTTGATCCTGCCTCTTAAGAAAACTTTTGGCGACCATGACCATCGTGGGCGCCATATCCAGACTGCTGTTTTCTTCGGACACCTTTTGAATATCCTGATAGGCTTTCAGTCGTTTGCAGAAAGCCTGACGTTGAGTTTGGGCATCTACCTTTTGATCATCTTCATCTAAAATATGCTTGGTTTCATTCACGATTTTAGTCTGAGCTGAAATAAACTCGTCATAGGCACTTTGTGAAAGCGGCTCTGCGAAGACCATGCTATTCAGTCCTAATAATAATCCAGCACAAATGAAAGATGATTTTTTTAGCATTTAAATTTCTTCTTTCCAGACATCTTCATAATCATCGGCATCAATCATGAAACGAAAACCTGTTTCCAGAGCCAGATACGGTAAAACTTCTGGTGCGATGTCCTGTAATTCACGTACTGTCATGGTTTCGAAAGCCTCTTCACTTGAAGGTTCTCCACCATAAATGTACCAGCTGATATTTTCAGCCGTTTCAGGCTTTTTACGGATGCCAACAATCGGATCCTGCTTTAAGGTATGTACGGCCACCGCAACAACATCATCACCCGTGACTTCAACATAAGCCGAGCCTACTTCTTCACAAAGTAGCTTTTGCTCTGCGATCAGTTCTTGTAAAGGTGATAGGTTTTGCGTGTTTTTCGACATTCGGTCTTACTCATCAATTTTCATTAGCGCGCTATTTTAACTTAATTTTAATGAAGCTGATTGGGATTTCATCGAGATCTAAAAAATATCTGCCCTTAAACCGTGTTAAGCGCAGATATGGATCTCAACTTATTGGAAGACTTTAAAGCGCTCTTCATCCGCGAGATAATCTTTGGCACGTGGCTCGCCTTCTACCGAACCAAATACCAACTGTGCACGCAACTTCCAGTTCGATGGAATGTCCCATTCCGCATGAACTTGCTCATCCACGATCGGATTGTAGTGCTGCAATGATGCGCCCAGCCCTTCTGTGTGCAATGCTGTCCATGTTGCAAATTGTGCGATCGCAGTCGAATGCTCTGCCCAGATTGGGAAGTTATCAGCATAAGATGGGAATTGTTCCTGTAAGCCTTCTACAACTGTGTGATCTTCAAAAAATAAAACAGTGCCTACCCCTGCCGCAAAACTGGCCATTTTTGCTGTGGTTTTTGCAGCGCTTTCTTCATCTTTGGCATAGCTTTTTAATTTATCTGCGACGAAGCCCCAAAACTTTTCATGTTCTGAATTGAATAAAATGACGGCGCGTGAAGACTGAGAATTGAAAGAAGATGGACTTTGCTTAATTGCAGTCTGAATCAAATCAGTCAATTGTTCAGGAGATTGTTCAACATTCTTGGCAATAGCATAAATAGTACGGCGTTTAGTAATTAAATCTAAAAACTGATTCGACATTTTTGAAAATCCTGGGATATATCTTCGGGAAAATTTGAACCTTCAGTTATTTTTATGAAGGATAGCTAATCAATGAAGCTTTTGCTCATCTTGAGATAAAGCTTTTATACCTTAAAAAATAATGGGCTGAATTACTAGGCTATTTAATTGATATTTTTATATATTTTTTAGCTAAAAATGATCATTTTCATCTATTTTTTGAACATTCGTTAAAACTGCTGCCCTATGATAGAGCCCGACGCTAAACAATGGTTCAACATGCGCTCTTACTGAGTAAAATTATAAGAATAAAGACATTCAATGACCACACTCAATATTGCTTAGGCTATTTTAAGAGATAGCACATCATGAAATAAATCTCATATTGCAGATAAAATTAATCCCCCAAAATTGGAGGATTAATTTTATAAATAAAAGCTAAAAACCCAGTTTAAAACTTCGCGTTCAACATCTGAGCAGATACTTTAGTCTTCCACAGCTCACGTAAAGTCGGTAAATAGAATTTCTCACCGAGTTCCACCAGTTCTGCATCAATCAGAGCATGCATCTCATGCATAAACAGATAGTCTAGTTCAACTGTAGTCAGTTTAGCCTGCTGCTTTTGATAGTCTTTGCGTTTTTGTTGGGCTTGTTTAACCAGACGATCCGCAAATGCTTTATCTTTAAACTGGGTAATCGCTTTTAAACGCAGTTCAATAATGCCCCATCCGGTTAAAAACATCTGGAAAGTCTCAAAATCATCGCTGGTCGATTCCCAAGACATTTCTTCCAGATTTTCATTATCCGGAAGCACAGGTAAAAGAAGTTCCATGACACTCGGAAAAATCTTTTTAAAATTCAGAATAAATTTAACAGGATGCTCACCTGGATAATCCTTGAATTGCACCTTTCTTTGAACATCTGTTAAATAAATATCAAGCATAAAACAATCATCAGTGGTTAGTCTCATCTAGCACTATTGTACGCAACTCTGCCTGAGATAAAAACCACTGCTGACTATTCCATGATAAAACAGGAGGAAAGATTGAAAATAAAAGCGCTACAGCCCTTATTTGGCATTCGGTGAGACCATCTGTTCAGGACGCACAACTTCATCAAACTGTTCAGCGGTAACTAAACCAAGTTCAACAGCCACCTGTTTTAAGGTTTTTCCTTCCTTATAAGCTGTTTTGGCAACCTTGGCTGCATTCTCATAACCAATCACCGGATTCAAGGCTGTAACCAGCATTAAAGAATCATGCAGGAAATGTTCAATTTTCTCATGATTCGGCTCAATACCTACGGCGCAATGATCATTAAAACTGTTACACGCATCCCCTACAAGCTGGATAGATTGCAACAGGTTATAGGCGATCACCGGCATAAACACATTCAGTTCAAAGTTACCTGATGCGCCTGCCACGTTAATGGTGGTGTCATTTCCGAGAACTTGTGCAACCACCATGGTCATTGCTTCACTTTGCGTCGGGTTCACCTTACCGGGCATGATGCTAGAACCCGGCTCATTTTCAGGTATACGCAATTCACCAAAACCACAGCGAGGCCCGCTGGCCAGCCAACGAATATCATTGGCAATCTTATTCAGGCTAACTGCTAAAGTCTTTAATGCGCCAGATGCGAATACCGCAGCATCACGGCCTGCCAGAGCCTCAAATTTGTTTGGCGCAGTCACAAATGGCAATCCAGTTAACTGTCCCAGGGTTTTAGCAGACTGAACGGCATAATCAGGATGAGCATTCAGACCGGTACCAACCGCTGTACCGCCTAATGGTAATTCATATAGTCCGACCAAAGCCTGTTCTAGACGAAGGAGTCCATGATCCAGCTGAGAGACATAACCGCTAAATTCCTGACCTAAAGTTAAAGGTGTAGCATCTTGTAGATGTGTCCGGCCAATTTTTACAATATCAGCAAAATCCTGAGATTTGGCATATAAAGTATCGCGTAAGCGTGTGACTGCCGGAATTAACAGTTCATTGATCTGCAAGCTCGCAGCCACATGAATCGCAGTTGGAAATGAATCGTTAGTAGATTGGGCACGGTTGACATGATCATTTGGATGAACAGGTTTTTGCGCACCTAAATGATTGCCCAATTTCTGGTTGGCAATATTGGCAATCACCTCATTACAGTTCATATTACTTTGTGTACCTGAACCCGTTTGCCAGACCACCAATGGAAATTGACTGTCCCATTTCCCGCTGATGACTTCATCTGCAGCATCCACAATGTAGTGTGACAGTTCTTGGGGAATCTGATTCAGCTCGGCATTGGTCAAGGCCGCAGCTTTTTTGACGAGTCCCATGGCACGAATCATTGGCCGTGGCAAACGCTCATTTCCAATTTTGAAATTTTGCAAGCTACGCTGAGTCTGAGCGCCCCATAAAGCCTCGCTCGGTACAGCCACTTCTCCCATCGTGTCATGTTCAATACGTGTTTGCATGTTCAACCTCAATTCTTCTTGCCTGTTACTGATCTTAGGAATTTCTATATCAATGATTTAATCTATTTATTTAAAGTAATTGATTACAGCAATCATGTAAATGATAATTATTATCAAATATTAGCTAAACACTCTTAATTACTGCCCTCTGAGCATATTCTGATAAAACAACCATTCATCCTCAAGCATCTTTCTGAGTGAACGCTGAGGTTGCCAATGCAGGATATTCCGCGCTTTTTCGATGTTCGCCCCCAATTGATCCATTTCGGCATGGGGATATGGTAAAGCATCCATGGTTTTGATTGCAGATTGAGTCACTTCAGCCAGTTGATCTAGCAAATCCTGTATGGAAATCAATTCACCGGCAATATTAAAGGCTTCACATTTTAATTCCTGCTGTTGTGATAGCCATTGCAAGGACTTGATCACGGCATCACAACAGTCTGCGACATGCAGAAAACTGCGTTCTACTGTGCCATCCGCAGTATGGGCCTGACGGCGTAATTCCAGATATTCACGTTGCTGTGCAGCGACCTGCATCGCCAAAGGCAAAATATTTTTCGGTAAAGGTGGCACCGCTTCCCCCAGCACACCGTGTTCAAAGGCGCCGGCGATATTGGACAGACGTAGGATCGCAATCCGCCATTCATTATCAGTTTTGGCAGTATCCCGGATAATTTCCTCAACCATTTGTTGCGATTTGATATAGGGATTCGGATAAGTGAAGTTAAAAGGCAGATCTTCGCTTAAGTCTGCACCAGATTGTCCATATACCGCCAGACTGGATAAATGTACCAGATGACGCACGCCGGTACGCTGCATGGCACGCATGAGACTCATAATACAGCTAACATTATCATTATAATATTCAAGTGGTTTTAATACTGATTCTTCCAGTGATTTAAAACTTGCGGTATGCACCACAGCCTGAATCGAATGCTGCTCAAAGACTTTGTTCAATGCTGGCGTATTGCGAATATCAATTTTGATAAAAGGTACATACATACCAGAAATAAATTCGAGGCGCTCCAGAGTCTGTAAGTTAGCATTGGCCAAATTATCGACCACAATGACCTCTAGTCCTTGTGCTAACAGACTTAAAGCAATATGTGAGCCTAAAAATCCTAATCCACCCGTCACTAAAATCATTTATACTACCTACTTTCTGATGAAGCCAAGATCAATCTGTTGCTATTGATCAAGCCTGTAGTGAATTTCGATGAGCACCTTAATTCTTGTTACCTCCGCACCGACTTCCATTTATGCCTGGCATGCCCTGGGTTTGGCTCAGGCCTTGCAAGATAAACAGGAAGCATTCCGTGTATTCTTCTATCAGGACGGCGTATCGGTCGCAAATGCACTGCAATGGGTACCCGACGATCAACGTCATCTTACACATGCATGGCAAGCGCTACAGATTCGCCTCCCGGTCTGTGTAAGTGCAGCATTGGCACGTGGAATTACAGATCTGGACAATGCTCGACGTCACAATATTCAGCAGCATAATCTGGCAGATGCCTTTGAATTGGTCGGTTTAGGTGAACTTGCCGATGCTGTTCAGTCCTCACAACGTCTCATTCAATTCTAGATGTTTCATTTTTTAGAATGTGTTGCTTTTCCAAGGAATCTTGTGTGAAATCTGTACTTGTTATATTAACCCAAGCCAATCTGACCAGTCTGCAGGTGCATGAAAGCCTGTCGGCTACTATGATCCTGGCAACCTTTGGCGCAGAAGTTAAAGTCCTGCTACAAGGTGCTGCCCTCAGTCTGCTGCGTTCAGAATTGCAATTTGACCAGGTGCATCATGCATTCAAACTGGCATCAAATATGGTCGACAGTTTCGAGTTTTATGATCTCACTCCGATTCTGATTGAGAAAAAAAACCAGCATTCCTCATTTGTGGCACAGAGCGAACAAGAAATCGAATTTATTGAGCTTAATTCTGAATTTATTCAAAGCTTTGATCATGTGATGTATTGGTAAGGAACAAGGATATAAAAATGTCAAATCACACACTTTATCTGATCCAATCCAGCTATTCGGCAACAGCGCAGATCCTAGAGCAACTGGCTCAAACTTATACAATGGGTGATCAGGTCGTGCTGATGGGTGAAGCGGTTTTGCTGCTAGAGCATTCATTTCTTCAAAGCTTGCCGAAAATTCACATACTGAAAAATGATGCGGAGTTATTAGTACAGCCTTTGCCTGATCAGATAAAGCTTTTGAATTATGCGGATTTTGCAGATCTTTGCCTCGAGTTTAATCGCTGCATTTCAATGAAATAATAAATGAGTTAGATATGAATTTAGAATTGGATCAAGATGGCCATCTGGTTGACTATACCATCTGGAATGAAGAAGTCGCTCAAGTGCTGGCCGATAGTCTGGAACTGAGCTTAACTCCTTGGCATTTTGAAATTCTGCAAGCGGTACGTCAGTTCTATCAGCAGTTTGGTCATTCACCAGCAACACGACCACTTATTAAATTTTTAATGAAAACTGTCAGTGCCGATATCAATAATGCCATGCTTCAGGAAAAGTTTAATACTGGCCTAGTTGCCCGTCACTTAAGCCGTTTGGCTGGTGTACCCAAGCCTGCGAACTGTTTATAAAGATACTTAGCTTTTTAAAGTATGTATTTAAAGGCCCAAATCATATTTTGGGCTTTTTTTTATGAGAGCAATTTTCAGACTGAGAATAATGAAAGATACAGCTGGATCTAATTCGTCAAGTTCGAGTTTGTTCTAATACTCGCAACGCCCGATGCAATTCATGATCCATTTCAGGCAGAACCTTAATCAGAAAATCAATTTGTGCTTTCGCTTCGGCCTTGCTCACCAGTTGGGCCTCTACCAGTTTTTGCTGCTGAGTGATCAACAAACTGACTTGGTGAGGATCTGGTCGTTGTCCCTCACTTAAAGCGTTAATGATCTGAGTAAAGTCCAGATATAACTGTTCTTGTTGCTTTGATAATTCGCTTTGCTTTGCAACCGTATCATTCTGTTCCTTATTCGTAGTTTGACTATTCTCAGGAGAGTTAACAGATATATAGCTTGCCGATTTTTCAGCTGGCAGGACCGGATCAGAATGGGTCTGATCAGTAAAATTCGTCCGATAGATTTCTTGTCGTACCTGATAGCCAATACCCACTAAAGCCCCAAACAAGAGCAATCCGATCATTACATAGAACAGAATTGTTTTATCATTCATTTTTATGTCCTCAGCTCAAGAAAGACAGCCTTTATTAAAAAGCTGTCTTTGTCGCTAATCGACTACAGCGTTGACCAGTCTGCTGGTGCATATCCAATCCGGACACGTTGTGGATGATTTCCCACCGGCACACTGAGCACTTTATTGCCCGTGGCAAAATCAATCACTGTGACGACATCGGTTTCACTTTCTGAAATCACACAGCTACGACCATCCGGGCTTCGCGTTGCCCAATACGGTTTACCCGCAGAAATCAGTTTCCCGGCAGTCAGTGTCTTGCGATCTACAATCGTAGCGTAGTTATCCACGGTACCAGCGACACAGAGCTTTTCACCATCAGCACTGATTGACAATCCATGATGACGCGAATCATTCACCCATTTTGTCCGGTCTTTCGCAATACTGTCACTACCAGGCAGCTGTCCGATCCGGCTAATCTTGTTCTGATTCAGATCGTATTCAATCAGTCCATTAAAAAATGAAACCTGAGCATATAGTTTGGTTTCATCCTTACTAAATACCATTGGTCGCACTGAATTGGATAAATCTTTACGACCAAATGCATCAAGTGCAGGTCTGAAGTCAATTTTTCTTAGCACCTGATGCGTATTGGCATCTGCGATAGTGATAAAACGCTTACCTTTAGTAAAGTCTTGCCACTGTGCATCCATCGACGTTTCCACATTGCCGATGGCAGAGTTCAGGATCTTGTTGCCACCATCGAAGTAAATGTTTTCATGCGGTTTATCGCCAGTACTGAAACGGCCTAACTCTTTACCGGTATGGATATCCAGTACATGCACCACATTTCCTGAAGATGCAGATACGGCGACCCTCTGCCCATCTGGTGATACCGCCATATGGTCGGCACGGAAGCCTTCAACAGGCGTCCGCCAATTAATCTTGCCGGTTTTGATATTAATTGATACCACATCGGCAAAACTTGGGCGTGATGCAACGATTGACTGGCCATCTGGTGTCGAGTACATATCATCCACCAACTGATCATTGCCTTCACCGGCTGTGGTCTGAATATAAGTATAGGCAATCAGTTTGATTGGATTCAGGTGAATTTCTTTAAGGCGCTCTTTACGGTCAGGAATCATGTTAATGACGCCAATTTTGCCAAAATCATCCGATGGACGAATCACGGTTACCGTGCCATCCCAGTTATTTCCGACAAAGAAAACCTGCTGTGAATTGGCAGGTGCAGCTGAAGGCGAAGAAGCGGCCTGTACACTCGGCAACGCTGATAGCATCGCCATCGCAGATAATGTCAGACAGAACCGTGGCCATTTTTTATTTTGAATTTTCATCCATTATGCTCCGCATAATAATTTATATTTTTGTTTTCATTCCTTGTTGTGTACACAGTCAGGCTGTGTTTTAACTTATCTAATATACAAACGTATAAAATGATTTACTGTTATTTCCGACCAAAAAATATGCAGCCATTTTAAATCTATCACTTCAGGCTCTATGAATTTAGGTAATCATCGTACTTCGATCTTATGTATCCAGCACATCAACAAACTGTGCATTGAGCACTTTGGCAAGATCAGCCGGCTTTAATCCAATATCTAACCCTCTTTTACCTCCACTCACATAAATCTTGTTCAACTGTTCTGCACTGACATCAATCACCGTTTTTAATCGTTTCTTTTGCCCAATGGGACTGATTCCGCCCACCAGATAACCGGTCAAGCGTTCTGCCTGTTTAGGATCTGCCATCTGGAGTTTTTTGCATCCTACGGCCTGCGCTACTTTTTTTAGATTGAGTTGATGATGTACCGGCAATATGGCAACAAAATACTGTTTATCATCCGTGACTAATAAAGTTTTAAAGACTTCTTCCACCGAAAGCCCTAATTTTTCAGCAGCTTCTAGCCCGAAACTTTTTGCATTGGCATCATGTTCATATTCGTGAATGCTGTATTCGATTTTATTGGCTTTTAATAGTTTGCATGCAGGTGTCATAGAAGTTCTGGTTTGAGATGAATCACATGATTATATAAAGATTAGCTCAAGAAGTTAATTTAGATGATGCAACACTAGAGAAATTTTGCTTTAAGCCTGTATTCCGCTTCAATCAGACCTACTTGGTTCAATCTTTACGACTACCCCCACTTTTAAACTTTTCTGCAAAGATGATGATGCGCAAAATAGCAACAAATGTATGCGTTTTTGCCAC
The DNA here is from genome assembly GCA_013530545.1 of Acinetobacter lwoffii. Lineage (GTDB taxonomy): Bacteria > Pseudomonadota > Gammaproteobacteria > Pseudomonadales > Moraxellaceae > Acinetobacter > Acinetobacter lwoffii_G. The sequence goes on along the minus strand of SPVA01000040.1, from coordinate 15,456 downwards.
TATCTAAGCGTTAGGCGATTAATGGCTGCACTGTGTAGAAGGCTTGAAGATGAACACATTCGTCACTTCGTCCATCTATACACACGAACTATATAAATCGAGCGTTTTATCTTAAACCTGCTGAGATTCAACCTTTATCTCAGGAAGAAGAAATACATTCTTGCACAGTGTCTGTCATGAATACTTCAATTGAAAGTGATGTAACTAATTCCAATATATTGGAAGAATAGGCCTAGGAAAATCCAAGTAAAATAAGAAAAAACATCATTAACATATTGTCTTATATTATATTTTTAAATTTTCATCACGTTTTACGAAGCGGTCGACAGCTTATATATAAAGAGGATAATCAGCACAACTCTAAAGTCAGAATGTAAAGAGTGTTCTATGCTCTAGAAGTCGAACATTGCAGTAAAATCAGCCAGACAACTCTTACTCAAAACTAAAAATATCACTAAAAGGAAGAATTTAGCGTTAACATGAAGATACAGTTACATAAAGGATATTAACTGTTTTTGCCAATTGGGTTTACAATGAAAAGAATCTGAATACCCAGCGAATTGTAATTTTTTAACATTGCCAAATCTCTGCAAAGTTTTCATTATAGCGCCACTGTTTGCTATATGCTTTCTGCGTCAATTCAAAGAAATTATAAATAGTAATGTAGAAAATCATGCAATAATAAGCAGAGTTTGCAGTCATCTTGCAAACAAACCCCGATACTTTTTAATTGGAGCACGCTGGATGAGTTCGACCATTTTGGTTATTCATGGACCGAATTTAAATTTGCTTGGGAAGCGCGAACCGGAAGTTTATGGTCACCTTAGTCTTGACGATATTAACCAGCAACTGATTACTCAGGCTCAACAGGCTACATTACAACTCGATACTTTCCAGAGCAACTGGGAAGGTGCCATTGTTGACCGAATTCATCAAGCTCAGCAAGACGGCGTTCAATATATCATTATTAATCCGGCAGCATTGACCCATACCTCTGTTGCGGTTCGCGATGCCCTTCTTGGCGTTGCAATCCCTTTTATTGAAGTCCATCTGTCTAATGTGCATGCACGTGAGGCATTCCGACATCATTCATACTTGTCCGATAAAGCCATCGGTGTGATCTGTGGTTTAGGTGCAAAAGGCTATGCTGCTGCCCTCGACTATATCATTGAAAAAATACAACCTTCTACACAATCTTAATTAGGAATACTGTCTCATGGATATTCGTAAAATCAAGAAACTCATCGACTTGATGATTGAATCTGACTTACAGGCGATCGAAGTTAAAGAAGGCGATCAATCGATTGCATTAACTCGTCGTAATCCAGTAGTTGCAGCAGCTGTTCCTGCGATGCCTGCACCAGCAGCCGAAGCGCCAGCAGCAAAATCTCCTCGCGGTGCTGTTGAAACTTCACCAATGGTCGGCGTGTTCTATGCAGCACCAAGCCCAGGTGAACCGACATTTGTTAAAGTTGGCCAGACCGTTTCTGCAGGCGATACGCTCGGTATTATCGAAGCAATGAAAATCATGAACCCGATTGAAGCAACTCAAAGCGGTGTGATTGAAGAAATTCTGGTGAAAAATGGTGAAGTGATTCAATTCGGTCAACCACTTTTCCGCTACCGCGCTTAATCACCCCGGGGATTTATAATGTTGCAAAAAGTTTTAATTGCAAACCGTGGTGAAATTGCGTTACGCATCACCCGTGCTTGCAGAACTTTAGGGATCAAAACTGTAGGTGTCTATTCTGACGCAGACAAGGACCTGATGCATTTACGTTTCTGTGATGAAGCAGTATGTATCGGCCCTGGTGCGAGCAGTGACAGCTACTTGAATATTCCTGCGATTATTACAGCTGCTGAAATTACCGGCGCAGATGCTATCCATCCTGGCTATGGATTCCTCGCTGAAAATGCAGAGTTTGCAGAAATCGTAGAAAATTCTGGTTTTATCTTTATTGGTCCACGTCCGGAACATATCCGTTTAATGGGGAACAAGGTTTCTGCCATTATTGCCATGAAAAAAGCTGGTGTACCAACAGTACCGGGCTGCGACCATGCCGTAACGATTCACAATGCCATGGCTGAAGCCAAAGAGATCGGTTTTCCACTGATTGTAAAAGCTGCTTCTGGCGGTGGTGGTCGCGGTATGCGTATCGTCGAAAATGTCGATACCCTACTGGAATCTGTTCAGGCTGCACAGCGTGATGCAGAAATGTGGTTCGGTGATGATACGGTGTATATGGAGCGTTTCCTGCAAAAGCCACGTCACGTCGAAGTGCAAGTACTCGCTGATGGTAATGGTCATGCGATTCATCTGTATGATCGTGACTGTTCACTACAGCGTCGCCATCAAAAAGTACTGGAAGAAGCACCCGCACCGAACTTACCAGAGCAAGCACGTGCTGATATTCTAGAAGCCTGTGTCAATGCCTGTAAATTGATGCAATACCGTGGTGCAGGTACCTTCGAATTCCTGTTTGAAGATGATGAGTTCTTCTTCATTGAAATGAATACGCGTGTTCAGGTTGAGCATCCGGTAACTGAAATGGTCACGGGGATCGATATTATCGAACAGCAATTGCGTATTGCTGGCGGCTTAGGTCTCGATATTCAGCAAGAAGACGTCAAGGTTTTAGGACATGCGATTGAATGCCGTATTAACGCAGAAGATCCATCGACCTTCCTGCCTTCACCAGGCAAGATTGACAACTTCTATGCTCCAGGCGGCGCAGGTATCCGTTTGGACTCGCATGTTTATCCAGGCTACAGCATTCCACCGTATTATGATTCGATGATTGCCAAACTGATTTCGCATGGTAAGGATCGTGAGACGTCTATTTCTCGAATGAGAAATGCTTTGGAAGAAATGATTTTGACTGGCGTTAAAACCAATATTCCTTTGCATAAAGATTTAATCCTTCAGGATAAAAACTTCTGCAAACAGGCAATGGATATTCATTACCTAGAGAAGCATTTGTTAAAGCAGCTTGAAGGTGCTGAAGACAAAGCTTAAATCAAAGCTCATAAAAAAACCGCTGTCATTCAGCGGTTTTTTATTGTTTGCAATTTAAGGCAATACGCGTCTGAGTACGGCAAAACATTGCTCGGCTTTTTCATTGGCGCAGAAGTTAATCGTATAAGGGTTTTGCCATTTCACAAAATACTGCGAAATTTCACCAGACTGATCCACCTGATTGCCTGAACAGTCTTTTTCATTATTGTCATATTTTACTTGCAGAATCAGCGCTGGAATCTGCTGTGAAGGATCCTGTGCCGGCTGATAGTCATATAGCCCTGACGTCCACTCGTCGCCACTTTTAATCACCACATTATTGTTGCCTTTAAAATTATAATATTCGATACATTTTTTATTATTCGGAATTTCCATTCCCCACAATCCGACAATTTCCGGACGGGTTTTCACGGTAAATGTATTTGGGATTTCAGCAGCTTTAGCAGGAGCATTCGCTGGTTTTTTATTTTCTGTCGCCATTAGCCAAGGTGAGCTCATGAGTAAGATAAGGCTAAGACATATTTTTTTCATATTTACCGGCATCTTGTTAACAATTGATTCTAAATTATCATATTTTTTGGGATCGTGTCCCGCTCTAACGCAATTTCAATACAGAGTCAGAAATTATTTATCACATTGTTTAAAAACATGGATTTCTTTTCTGACTTTTTTTGTATATATTTCGTATATAAGAATCTTAATAGTTCGTATTAATAACAGATTAATCAAACAATAAAATTATATTTTGGGTCAAACTTAGTTGCTAAACAAAGTGATCATTCACACTTAGAAATTTGAGTAGGATTTTAAATTTGCAATTAGCTCGAATAACAGAACAACAATTAAATCATGAGACCTATGCTTATTTTGTCATTGTTTTCGCTGTTTTAGTCTGTTGTTTTATTGGGATCGCAACCAGACCGATTGAGTACCTGGCCTTATTGTGGCCCGCCAATGCTGCCTTGTTAGCCCTGTTCTTACGCTTTCCACATTTAAATAATCTGGGAGGTTGGCTCGGTGCATTCAGTGCTTTTATGTTTGCAGATCTGGTCAACGGGAACAGCCTATTACAAAGCCTGTTTCTCACGCTTTCTAATCTGATCAGTACCATTGTCTCGATATTTTTTATTCGATATTTCAAGGTTAATTACAAATACTATAATACCGGTTATACCTTCGTTCATTTATTTGGCATCTTCGCTTTTGCAGGCTGTCTGGCCAGTGCGGCTTTTGCAGTTATCACCTTGCCGAATCTACCCAATTCATTCATGACCAAAGAAAATTTATGGATTGATTTTGGTCTGTGGTGGACTGCTGAAATGGTGAATTATATTGTGTTTCTCCCTTTGATCTTGGCATTCCCAAGAGTAAAAGACATGCAGTACTTATTTAAAAACCGTCGTCAAAAACGTAATTACTTCAGCTATTTTTTACCGGCATCTTCAGTCGTGGCCTGTGTCATTATTACCAATATTTTTGCAGGCCCGGGCGCAATGCTCTACCCTCTGGCTGCACTGATCTGGGCCGCGTTGACCTATCGCCTATTTACCATGACCATGATCAATGCTTTTGTGATTATCCTGACCTATTACAGCCTGACCCAGTTTTACGCCACCAACCACACCATCCTGGCAGATTCTACGATTTATATTTCGCTCCGGATCGGCCTGTTTATGCTGGCCTTATCTCCGCTCATTCTGTGCATTATCAGCCAAAATCGCAATGAGCTGTTTAAACGAGTCTTATATTTGGCCAATCACGATAGTCTAACGCGTACCATGAATCGTCATTTTTTCTTTCAGAAAGGTGAGTATTTACTGCACTATGCCAAGACGATGGAATTTTCAGTCATCATGCTGGATATTGATTATTTCAAACGCCTGAACGATCATTTTGGCCATCATGTTGGTGATAAAGTTCTGCAACACTTTGCGCAGATTGTACGTAATAATTTACGTGCTCAAGATCTGTTTGCACGGATTGGCGGCGAAGAATTTGTACTGCTACTCTGGAATACCGAACCATCAGAAGCACGTCTCATTGCAGAACGGATTCGTGATCTGGTGGAAAAAACCCCGATGCATCAATCAGATGGATCGCCCCTGTATATTACCGTGAGTGTGGGCATCACCCATCAAAATGAACCGCAGGCACAAGACTTGCAAAACCTGATCAATATTGCAGATCAAGCCTTGTATCAGGCCAAACATCGTGGGCGCAATCAGGTCGTGCTTGCTTCTTGAGCCTAAATGATCTACAACCTTTAAACAGCATTAATGCTAGGGAATGGCGATGAAATTTGAAGAATATCTGCAATATGATGGTTTAGGCTTGGCTGAACTGGTCGCCAATAAACAAGTACATTCAAGTGAACTTTTATCTGCTGCACTAGAGCGTAGCTCAATTGCCAATCCCGAGCTGAATGCGATTATTATTCCGATGCATGAGCATGCATTGAAACGGAGCCAGCAAAATCTGTCGGGGCCTTTTGCCGGTGTGCCTTTTCTGGTCAAAGACCTGTTTCAGGAATATGCCGGTTATCCAACTTCTTATGGTTGTCAGGGCTTAAAACGGATCGGTTATATTGCCGAGACCAATGCCGAGATTGTCAATCGTTGGGAAAAAGCCGGGATCGTGACCTTTGGACGCACCAATACTCCTGAATTTGGGATTAAAGGTATTACTGAACCTGATGCCTGGGGCAGCTGTAAAAATCCGTGGAATTTACAGCATAATAGCGGCGGTTCATCGGGTGGTTCAGCCTCTGCCGTGGCTGCAGGAATTGTACCAATTGCGGGTGCTGGTGATGGTGGCGGCTCGATACGTATCCCCGCTTCCTATTGCGGCCTGTTTGGCCTGAAACCGAGTCGTGGCCGCACGCCTTGGGGACCACAAATGAGTGAAGCTATGCATGGCGCCGCGATTCAGCATGTACTGACCAAAACGGTACGGGATAGTGCTGCAATGCTGGATGCCACCCATGGTGAAGATCATAGTTCACTGTTTAAGATTCAGCGTCCACAGCATCATTATCTGGATGTGATTCAGCAACCGCCAAAAAAACTGAAAATTGCGTTTAGCACTTATTCTACGATTGGCACACCTGTTTCCCAGGATGCCATTAAAGCCATTGAAAAAACAGCCAAATTGCTAGAATCTTTGGGCCATGAGGTGGTCGAAGACCGCCCAGCCATTGATGGAATGCAACTGGCCAAGGATTTTATTACCACCTGGTTTAGCCAATTTTCATTTATGCTGGATGAAATCCAGAAAGGCTATCCGTCTAAAACAAATGATTTTGAATTGGACTCTTTAGCACTGGCGGCTTTTGGGGCCAAAACCAGCGCGATTGATTATATCCAGAACCTGAATAACTGGGGCCAGTATGTGACCCAGATGAATCATTTCTTTGATAATTATGACCTCTATCTAACGCCTGCAACGGCGACAGTGGCGCCGAAAAATGGTGAGGTCAAAACACCAAACTGGCAGAAACCGATTCTTAAAGGTTTATTGAAACTGAATAAAGCGCATTTACTGGCGCAAGGGAAACTAGTAAACCAGATTGTGAAAGAAAATCTAAAATGGGTGCCTTTTACCCAGTTGGCCAATATTACCGGACTCCCGGCGATGTCTGTACCACTGTACTGGAATGAACAAAACCTGCCGCTCGGTTCACAGTTTATTGCGCCGTTTGCCCGTGAGGATCTGCTATTACAACTGGCAGCCCAATTGGAACAGGCACAACCGTGGTTTGGGCAATACGCCAAAATCCGTATTTAATACTGAGATGATATTTTCAAGCCTGTTTTTGCAGTTCGACTTTATTTGGCAATCCGAAAATCAGTAACAAGCCAAGCAAAGTCGATACTGCAGCAGCGATAAAAATAGATGTGCCGCCGACTTGATCCCAATAATGCCCAGCCAGAATACTGCCACTCGCCACGCCAACGCCCCACATCGTGCTATATAGCGCTTGTCCACGTCCTTGCTGCCCTGCAGAAAAATTCTGGAAAATCACTCGCATCGCAATCATATGAAATAAACCAAAACTTAAAGCGTGAATCGTTTGAGCAAAAAACTGTGCCATGAATGAAGCAGGAAAGACCCCGACGATGAACCATCTTAATCCGGTCATCAATAAGCATAACGTGACCAGATGGCGCCATGACCAGCGTGTCAGAAAGAACGTCGCATAGGCAAACATGATGATTTCCGCAATGACCCCGACTGACCAGAGCAGCCCAATCTGGCTGGTGCTAAATCCCGCCTGACTGAGATAATTGCTATAAAAACTATAAAACGGCGCGTGTGAAAATAGCAGAATCAATTCAATCAGGAAAAAACTATACACCACTGGGCGTTTAAATATCGGCCATAAGGGTTCGAGCTGTTTCTGGGCGGTAGGCGCCATCGTGGGCTCTTTAATGGTAAATGACCAGAGAAAGGCCAGAAATGAAATACACAGCAACAACACTGGCAACATACTGATGCTCATAATTTCAAAGACGGCGCCCAAGCCGAATACACCAATAATAAAACCGACAGATCCCCACTTTCGTACTTTGCCATAGAGTTCTGCTCTTTTTTCCCCGAGCCAGAACAAAGTCACGCCTTCAAACTGTGCCAGAATGGCATTCTGAAAGAAACTGAAAATCAGCATCAGTAAAGCTACAGATTGAAAGCTATTGGGAATAATAAAAATCATGAACCAGATACAGGCTTCCATCCAGGTGGCAATACGCACCAGCAACATGCGTTTACCGGATTTATCTGCAATCCAACCCCAGATCAACGGCGCAAAGAATCGGGTAACAATCGCAATAGAAGATAAAATCCCGATTTCCTGATAATTGAAGCCTTGATCTTCAAGATACAGACTCCAAAAAGGCATGAATGCCCCAACAATCGCATAGTAAAAAAAGTAAAATCCACTGAGTCTATGCTGGATTGCTAGAACTGGCATTGATTTATATATCCTAATATTTTCAAAATTTTAAACTCAATAAATTTCTATAGCACTGTATTCGACGACTCTTGATTTTGCTACGAGCATCTCGCATTAGTCTAAAAATAAATTTTCATAAGTTTATGGATAAATTTTGCTAAAGTAAAAAACTCTGTGTTGAGTTAAATTAAAGTAAGAACATAAATCGTCTTCTATATTGAGCACACGACAAAGAGTGGAAACAGTTTTAGGAAGGAATTGGATGGACTTAAAATCTGAAGATCAATAATTACACAGACATTATTATTGTTTTATGGCTAAAGTATGTCCAAAGAATTTTCAGTTCATAGGCTAAAAAATTAAAACTAACTCTAGCTTTATAGCAAGGAGAAAATCAATGCCTAACTTTATAAGACCTATATGCTCGGGTCTAGTTTTCTCTTTAATGGCAATAAGTATTTGTAGTGCTGCATATGCTAACGCTTCCCCTATAGCATCTAACTCTTCAAAAGATAATATTCATCCCAATATAGATCATCATTTAAGTGAAAGTCTTTATCCTGATGAAGCAAATATAACTGAAAAAATCGCAGATATAATTGAGATATCGATTCGGAAAGAATATTCCACAGGTATCGCGCTACGTGATGCCCATCCCAAAGCACACGGTTGTGTACGCGCAGAATTCAAAGTAGATGAAGCTCTTCCTAAAAACTTGGCTCAAGGTGTTTTTCTTCCTGGAAAAACATATCAAGCCTGGATTCGTTTCTCTAATGGTTCTAAAGATGCCCAACAAGCAGATATTAAAAAAGATGCCCGTGGCATGGCGATAAAACTTTTAGGAGTACCGGGAGAAAAGCTTTTAGATGATGAAACCTCTACTCAAGATTTCATTATGATCAATCATCCTGTCTTTTTTGTGAATGATCCAGTTCGATATATGTCATTTATGCAAGATATAAATAGCGATAGATTTTTTAATAAACTGCATATTCCTTTTGCATTAGGAGCTAAAGGAACCTGGATTGCCTTAAATACGAGAAATAAAATTTCTAATCCTTTGCAAACTAGATATTGGTCTATGGTGCCCTATCAATTAGGAATAGGCACTGATCGTCAAGCTGTAAAGTATTCAGCTCAAGCATGTTCGACAGTGATAGATCCTCTTCCACATGCTCCCCATCATAATTTTCTAAGAGAAAACCTGCGCAAACATTTGCAAAAAAGTGAAGCATGTATGGAGTTTCTGGTACAGCCTAGAACATCAAACAGCATGTCGGTCGAAGATTCCATGACTGAATGGCAAGAAAGCCAAGCACCTTTTTACAAGGTAGCCACTATCCGTATTCCCCAACAAGTTTTTGATACGCCTGAACAAAACAAGTTTTGTGAAAACCTCTCTTTTACACCATGGCATACACTACCAGAGCACAAACCTCTGGGAGTAATAAACCGAATGCGAAAGGTGATTTATGATCGTATTAGTCAGCTTAGACATGATATGAATTCTACTCACAGATCAGAACCACATTAAAATATAAGTGCTTATATTAAAGTTATCAGCTAACCTAAAATAACCTGTTGTATTGCATATTCGCCTTAACTTAAAAGCTTTAGTTTACAAACTTTGTGCAGAGTTAATTTAGAAACATAAATAAAGCTGCTACATTAAAAATGACATTATAAAAAGGAAAATGGTTTCAGTGATGAAAATTAAACCTCCTATTATTAAATTGATCATGAGCTGTTTATGTTTAGGTTCAACATATGCAATAGCATCTCCTCCACTTCCCGATAACAGCAAAATCCAAACATCTAATATTTCTGAAAAAATACTGGGTACAATATTATCTCTACAAGAACAAAATACTGATCTGTTTACGAATGCCTCACAACGTTTCTTAATCAATTATCGCAGTCGTGGCACAAAATCCGAGCCTATCGTCACTTCAGGCTATATCTTGTTACCTAAAGGCAAAGTCCCTAAAGATAGATGGCCTGTTCTGGCTTGGGCGCATGGTACAACTGGCGTTGCTGATACATGTGCACCCTCTGGCGATTATATGGGTGGGCCAGTCCATGTCTATCAGCAAATCGCTGCTAAGGCATTGAATGCCTGGCTCGCTCGCGGCTATGCAGTTTTTGCACCTGATTATCAAGGTTTAGGCACTCCGGGCGGTCATCCTTATATGAATGCGCGAAGTCAGTTGCATACTGTCGTTGATGCTGTACGAGCGATCCACCATTTAAAGCCTTATAACTTTAGTAAAAATTGGTATGTTATGGGTCATAGTCAAGGAGGTGCAGCATCTCTTAAAGTTGCAGCGTCCGGTCAAAAAGATGCGCCTGAATTTAATCTTCGTGGGCAATTGCACTGGCACCAGGCGGTTATCAATATGAAGGAATCGCTGAATATGTTGCCAGCAATTCGCAAATCACGACTAATGTCGCCGCATTTTTTCCAATTGTGCTTTTAGGAGCAGAGGCTGCAGATCCGCTGCTTGCTCCAGCAAATTTAGTGAGCCCAGAAATGGGAGAAATTCTTAATCATGCACGCAGTCGCTGTTTGTCAGAATTACAATCTGACCTAAAACAAGCACCTAAGACTGTCTTTAAATCAAATGTAAATCTGGCACCTTTGACAAATTATTTAAAAGAACAGTCTATTGAGAATATGACACCGACTGTGCCGGTTCTGCTGGTACAAGGTGAGAAAGATCAACTGGTCGATTATCGTGGTACTTATGCTTACTACCAGCAGGTATGTACAAAGCAAAAATCTATCGTCTTCCATCTCGTCAAAAATGGAGATCATCATGATTCCTTAAGACAGAGTGAATTTCTGATTGGAAACTTTATCAATTCAGTTGGACAAGGAAAAGCTTTGAGCACCTGCCCTACAAAATAACTTGGTGAGCTTTTGCATTTAATCATTAAAAACGCAAATATTTTAATCTTCATATTTATAGAATATTCCTTTAAAGGAATACTATTCTATAAAGAAGATAAACTAATGTTAATCCGTATTCTTACTTTGTGTTAAAACTACACTTACGCTTTCGAATTGTTTTGAGCCCATCATTTTTATACCTTAGTTCTTTAGCAGACAATAATTAGAATGAAAGAGGTTATTTATGTGCTCGAACTATGAATTCCCCTCAAAAAAACGTCTTTCCTTATTAGATATTCATGAAGAGCAACTCGAACTGGGCATGAAAACGCATATTTATCCTTTAGCACCCGCACCAATCATTATGCGTGGTGCTGACGAGTATGAGCTGGATATCGCACGTTTCGGACTGATTCCAGTCTGGGCGAAAGAACTAAAATATGGCCGGCATACTTATAATGCACGGACAGAAACAGTCGCATCCAAACCGAGTTTTCGACATGCCTGGAAAAACAACCAGTTTGCTTTAGTACCGGTCGATATCTTCTATGAACCTAAATATATAGACGGTAAACCGCACTGGTTTGGTATTTCACGTGAAGATGGCAATCCTTTTACCGTGGCGGCGATTTATGATGACGCACACATTGATGGTGAGAAAATCAGATCATTTTCGATGCTAACCATAAATTCAGATCAACATCCCTTTATGAAACAGTTTCATGATCCGAATGACGAAAAACGCTCGATCATTGTGATTCCGGAAAAATCACGACATGACTGGTTGAACTGCGATCATGAACAAGCCCATGAATTTTTCTTTGAAATGAAAGATGAATTTATTGCAAAGCCTAGAGATCAACGCTTATTGGGAAATTAAAAAGCCCTAAACCAAGTTAGGGCTTCGTCCATGTGAAAAAGCTATTTTTGCTCTCTCAATGGATTTTCCGGTTCTGCATTGGGTTTTTTCTCTGGTTTGACATGCTTATAAGATGCCTGATTACCCTTGTCGTCATTTGATTCTTTATGCGGATTTGATTCTTGCTCTGGCTTATTTGTCATATGCATCTCCTTCATATATCTATTAATAAATAAATATGATATCTGCTGCTAAACATCAATGTTATTTATGTTGCACATTCAGTTTTATAAAGAGACAAACTTTCCTTCAAGTGCTCTTTGACATTTCACAATTCTTGTTGTTCATCTGAGCAAATAAGCTGTTTAGCCTGATCGTGGACGGTACACAGAGAATATAAATTCGCGTGCGCACCGATATCAAATCTATGAGGTTTACTGACCTTCTCCACTGCCGGGAAAAAGTCTTTTCATCTCAGCAAAATTTTTAGAATGATTGGCCTTAATCATTCGATACCAACCATCTAATGCAGTTTCAGTCTTTATCCTCTTTTGAGTTGCTTCAAGAATTCGAGCGTGGTTGATCACCTATATATATTTTATTGTATTTTACTATTTCAGTTCTAAGCACTAAGAATTTATCAAAACGTAATCCTATTGAAATATTTTTCTTATAAAGTATTCCTTGTGCCCAATTACGTTTAAATCCAAAAATTTCATCAGTAAAGAAAAACCCCGCCAACTGATGATTGAACGGGGATTGATCTTCATTAATATGTCTGATGATTTGGCACATTATTCAATATTTTTCAAGCAATCACGACACTGTTTGACCTCATCATGGTCACAAGTGTAGTTAATTTCAGTCGCACCATGAAGACCAAATAAACAAAATATAAATTGCATCATGTTTTTCTCCTGAGTGTAAAAAGCTCGATCTACGATCAAGCTTTATTGCTTTAAATATAGAATGACTCAATACAAAATGATTGGATCAGCAATCAAGAACAACTTCAGTACTCAGCTCTCTTAGCCCTTCAGTAAAATTGAAGCTTTTGGACTAAGTCCGTATAGGCTCTTCAGCTTGAGTCGTCTGATCCTTTTTACAATGATCACTTTTACAATGCTTGCTGCTCCTCATCTGACACATTTTCTCTTTGCAAGATTTAAAACAACAGCCGACCATCACGCCCATGCCAAATGCGCATATACATCTCATCATAGCTTTGTCCTGTCTTTTCGTGAAAAGAGATATATAAATAACATCTATTCATGTATCTCTCCTGAGGGAATTTTCAGGCTTTATGTTGTGTATGAAAACTTATGTGAAAGAGAATGAGCAAAAAATACAATCAGCAAAGAAAAAACAAGATTTAATATGGAAAAGAAAAAGCCTGTTTAACTCTCCTAAATTAAACAGGCCTTATAATGTGCTGATTTTTAATTATTTTCATTAGGTTCTTAGAATGACGCCAAGATATCACTAGCCATGCAACCAATCTGTGTAGGATATATAGATGCAATGTTTCAAAATATGAAAAAGTCATTACTTTTGTTAATTAAATGACTGTAATTTAGGCAGAAAATATTTTTAATAGCAAACAAGGCGATTAAATAACCAAAACCCAAGAAGAACTACTAAACCTATAAATGAGAATGGGCTAATTCAGATTTTTAGGAGAAAATTCCTTATTTCAGTCAACATCGGATGTTATGAATGTTCAATGTATCATAAAGTTTATGCATCACTGCTTTCTTTTTAGTCATTTCTCTCTATAATTTTTCATATGAGCAATAACAATATTTTGGCAGCATGAAAAATCGTATACTAATTACTTTATTGATGAGTCTGACAATAAGCGGCTGCCAAAAACAGCAAGCAGAGAGTTCAGCCGAGGCTGATGCAAATATTAAAGCGCAGTTTGAACAGTCCGATAATCAACTCAGTGCTTATCTGGACAAACTCGACTCTTCAACAATTAGTCTGGAAGAAAGAACACGCATCCTGTGTGAACAATATCCTAAAGAATATAAAAATAACTACATGCCTGCTCTGCTAAAACTTGCACCCAAGGAATATACCGACAAAGAGTTGCTCACCGACCTAGACAATGCCTTGAATTTCTACAAGCTGAAAGCCAATATTCAGTGTTAATAAATACTTAGTTTAATCATGCAATGAAATATAAAAAAAACCGCCTGAATCAGGCGGTTTTTTTATGAAGAGCGTATATCTTAAACAGAATTAACGCTGTGGTTTTCACTGATCTTGTTGATTACGTGAACGTTGTTGCTGTTGGTTACTGTTTTGCTGTGGCTGTTGTTGCTGTTGGCCTTGCTGGTTTTGTTGCTGCTGGTCGCGCTGTTGCTGGTTGTTTTGACCACCCTGCGGCTGTTGTTGTTGCTGGTTATTTTGTTGCTGATTTGGGTTTTGCTGGTTGTTTTGTTGACGCTGCTGATCTTGATTGCGTTGTTGATTTTGCTGTTGCTGTTGTTGCTGCTGTTTCTGTTGGTCTTGCTGTTGATTATTAGCCATGGTGGTATTCCTTACTATTTGCTTTAAATTAAAAGCCGATAGGTTTCGACTTAATATCTACTCTACGCATTTTTCAGATTTCGCCAACCTTTAACCTGTTACAGATTAATTCAATGTAATAAATAGTAAGCTAAGTACTTGAAGTAGAGATTAATGCGCAACATAAATTACCTGATATAATTCAACAGAAACATAATGAAAGATTATATAGGTCAAAAATATATTATCCAATAAAAGGAATAACTTAAGTCAAATTCTATATATATAATTTTTTTAATAGAATTTAAAAAGCGTTATTAAATAGAACCACTTAATAACTATACTATTGATATTTATAAATATATAAAAATTAATTTAAATCTTCTATATTTTTAAAAGATTAAATAAAATATTAAAAATCCAATTCTTTCTGAATATTCATAACTGTGAGGAAATACGATACTTAACATGACCTCACCAATAACACTTAAGCTGTTTCGAATTTATCTTGACTTTAATTCAAATATTTTTAGCTATTACTTTGGCATTAACTTAGGTCAAATCATTGTTTGTAATTATATTTATTAATCTATTTATAATGAATAAGCCCCTTTAAAAGAGGCTTATTACATTCAGTTTTTATTAGATATTGACCACTTTGACGATAATCGTTTGAGTATCTTCCTGCTCTTCAGCCAGATGCAAACGTTTAAGCTCTTTGCTTTTTACTTTGAACTGCAAGTTCTGATAAGAAATCGTGCTTGGTATCTGATCAAAATATTGACCATCAGCGTCAATTTCTTCCTGAAATAATGGTGTACCCAATTGATAGTCAAGACTTTTTAAGACTACATATTTTACTGTGGTTTTCATTCCAACACCCTACTTTCACTAAGCACTTTATTTTTATTTTTATCACTGTTCCGCCTGAGAAGAAACCTCTATTTTTGAAAATAGCCCAAGCTTTAACCACTCAGATTTTGCGATCAGATCAACATGAAATTACACTAGGGCGTGTCCTCATTTGAAGAATTGGTTTTAAATACTTAAAATCCTCCTTTGAGTTATTTTTATTTCTATATTTTCAATGGCACGTACTCTTCTTACCGGTGATATCTGGCAGCAAATTCAAGATACTATGCGATTACATGGTTGCTACCGTTCAAAGAATAGTAGAAATATCATGGAAGCGATCTTATGGAAACTGCGTACAGGCGCCACATGGCGTG
>SPVA01000124.1 GCA_013530545.1 Acinetobacter lwoffii | reverse complement strand
AGCGGCAATGGATCTCCCGTTACAGGTAAAATCCCGCTCACCATGCCGGAGTTTAAAAATACAAAGAAGAAGAAAGTCAGCCCCATGGCTCCGGCATATAAACGGCCAAAGTTATGAAAGCTGTTTAAACCAATCATCAAACAGCGAATAATAATGGCAGTGAATAAACTGAACAGCAGGAAAACACCAATAAAACCGAATTCTTCGGCATAAGTCGACATAATAAAGTCGGTATGATGTTCAGGAAGATAACCTAAATGTGATTGCGTACCTTCAGTATAGCCTTTTCCTGTGGAACCGCCTGAACCAATGGCAATTTTGGACTGGATAATATTCCAGCCTGCACCCAACGCATCTGACTCCGGATCGAACAGCGTGGTAATACGCTTTTTTTGATATTCTTGTAATACAAACATCCATGCAGCCGGAGCTGCCACGGCTATCGCCGCTGCTGCACCACCAATCAGACGCCACGACATCCCACTTAAAAATAGAACAAAAATACCGGGAATCACCAAGCCAATGTTCAAGTCAGGCTGAAGTGCCACCAAAACAAATGGGATGCCCAATAAAATCAGAGCCCCGACAATATGCAAAAATTTGGGAGGAAATGGCTTGCGTGCAAAATACCATGCCATCATCAAAGGCATGGCAAATTTCATCACCTCACTCGGTTGCATGCTTCCCACCCCTGGCAAGGTAATCCAGCGGGTTGCACCTAAACGTTTTTCACCAATCACAAAGACCAGAAGCAGCATGAATATACCGAAGGCATACAGGTATGGACTAATCGCCTGATAAACTTTCGGTGGAATCTGCGCACAGATAAACAGCAGCACAAAGCCGATCCCGAAACTGATAGCCTGACGCACCACCATGCCAGAGTCTTCGGAGGTCGCGCTATACACCACCATTAAACCTAGGATTGCATTGAGAACCAGAAAGCACAATAACCATGGATCAAGGTGTAACTTGGTCCATCGTGATGAATCTTGCGGGTTAATACTACGTCCATCACGCAAAGAGTGACGTAAAAACCGATACTGCTGTGAAGGTATCATTGGCCAAAAGGTGAAAAAGAATGATGGCAAAATTATAAGTGAAAGCTCTAACGAATAGATCGCTATAGCCAGATTTATTCTGCTTTTATTTAAATATATTTTTAAGCCTGAGCCTGTAAAATCAGCTTAGCCAATTCCAGATCATCTGGATAGGTAATTTTAATATTGTCGGAACGCCCTTGTACTACACTCACCGGCTCACCGATATGTTCCAGCGCACTGGCTTCATCGGTAATCGTAGCACCATCTTTCAATGCTTGTTGAATAGCACGCTTTAAGACTCCCAGTTTCGCCATTTGTGGTGTTTGTGCCTGCCAGAGCATTGAGCGATCCACTGTTTCCTCGATATCAAAATTGGTTACTACACGCTTAAGTGTATCTCTTACTGGAATCGCCAGAATCGCAGCCTGATCATTTGTAATTGCCGTATTGACCAACTGTTGTAGACAATCCAGACTGACACAAGGACGCGCCGCATCATGGACCAACACCCAGTCATTTTCAGAAGCGATTTGAGATAAATAGGTTAATGCATTCAGCACTGAATTCACCCGCTCTGCACCACCCTGACAAAAATGGGCTTTCTCCAGACTGGAAAATGGTAGCGTTTTTGCGACATTATCCTGTTCACCAATCGCCATGACATAACCTGTCAACGGCAATTGATTCAGACGAGCCACTGTATGTTCAAGAACAGTTCGATCTTGAATCATCTGATATTGTTTCAGTTCTGTTTTGGAGAAACGGCTACCGGAACCTGCAGCTGGAAGAATGACCCAAAGTTTAGGGTGTAGTTGGTGCTTCAGCTGACTCATTGGTTCGCAGGTCTACTTTAGAATTGGGATTAAGATAGATCGGTTTATATTGAGTACTGATCGTGCTCATTTGAATAAAAGTTTCGCGTGGCTTAATCAGGCCAAGATCTAAACGCGCATGTTCTTCGATGGCTTCAATACCATTCTTCAAATCATAAACTTCTGCCGCCAGAACGCGATTACGCTCTTTTAGCTCATCATTCAATTCCATTTGTTGCTGGATTTTCTGGGTCAGTTGCTGATGATCATGATAACCACCTTCACCAAACCAGTATAAATATTGAAACCCTGCGATCAAAATGATCGCAAGGCCCAACAGTACTTTACTCGCAGTCGAGTCGAATACATTTAACATTGACATAAGTCGCTTAGTTCAAACCTTTGAACTCAGCTTTACCGCGATATGCAGCATTAGTCAATTCTTCAATACGAAGTAATTGATTATATTTCGCTACACGGTCAGAACGGCAAAGTGAACCAGTCTTGATTTGACCCGCTGCTGTACCTACTGCAAGATCAGCAATCGTTGAATCTTCAGTTTCGCCTGAACGGTGTGAAATTACAGTAGAGTAACCATTTTCTTTCGCAAGATAGATCGCATCTAAAGTTTCAGTCAAGGTACCGATCTGGTTGTATTTAATCAGAATCGAGTTACCCACTTTTTCGTTGATACCACGTTGCAGGATTTTAGGATTCGTTACGAACAAGTCATCGCCAACCAACTGGATCTTGTCGCCAAGAATAGAAGTCAGGTAAGACCAGCCTTCCCAGTCAGATTCGTCCAGACCATCTTCAATCGAGATAATTGGGTATTGGTTTACAAGACCTGCTAAATAGTCAGAGAACTGGTTGCTTGTGAACGCTTTGTTGCCTTCACCTGCAAGAATGTACTGACCATTTTTGTAGAATTCTGAAGATGCACAATCCAGCGCAAGCATGATGTCAGAACCTGCTTTGTAGCCAGTTTGACCAATTGCTTCAAGGATAACCGTAATTGCTTCTTCATTTGAACGCAAGTTTGGTGCAAAACCGCCTTCATCACCTACAGCAGTGTTCAAACCTTTTTTGTTTAAAACTGATTTAAGTGAATGGAAGATTTCAGCACCGGCACGTAGCGCTTCAGAGAATGAAGTGAAGCCTACTGGCTCAATCATGAATTCTTGAATATCGACGTTGTTGTCTGCATGCGAGCCACCATTGATGATGTTCATCATTGGTACAGGCATGGTTAAAATCGTTTGACCGCGAAGATCTGCGATGTATTGGAAAAGAGGAGTTTTCTTTTCTTCAGCAGCAGCGCGCGCAGCAGCCAAAGACACTGCCAAAGTTGCGTTTGCACCTAATTTTTCTTTGTTTTCAGTACCGTCAAGCGCGATCATCGTGGTGTCGATGTCTTTTTGTTCGAATACTGATTTACCGACCAAAGCGTCACGGATTAACGTATTGACGTTATTTACCGCAGTTTTAACGCCTTTACCTAAGTAACGCGCTTTATCGCCATCACGAAGTTCTAAAGCTTCACGAGAACCAGTTGAAGCACCAGATGGTGCACATGCACGGCCAACTACGCCAGATGCTAAGATTACGTCTGCTTCGATGGTAGGGTTACCACGAGAGTCCAAAATTTCACGTGCACGAATGTCAACGATTTGGCTCATGAACTATTCCTCAGTTGATTAATATGAGCTGCCTATACGGCAGCGCAAGAGTGATAAACTCAGTGTGTATCTAACTTTTCGAAACCTTTAACCAAGGTATCCAATTCTTTTAGCTGTGCCAGGAAAGGCTCAAGCTGAGACATGCGCAGCGCACATGGACCATCACACTTGGCTTTTTCCGGATCTGGATGTGCTTCCAGGAACAAGCCTGCAAGACCCGTCGCCATACCTGCACGCGCAAGCGTGGTGATTTGCGCACGGCGTCCACCGGCAGAATCCGCACGACCACCTGGGGTTTGAAGCGCATGCGTGACATCAAAAAACACAGGAACATCCATTTCTTTCATGATGTCGAAGCCCAGCATGTCTACAACCAGATTGTTATAGCCAAATGCAGAACCGCGTTCACAAATGATCAGCTTGTCATTTCCGGCTTCCAGACACTTATGCAAAATATGGCGCATTTCGTGCGGAGCCAGGAACTGGGCTTTTTTGATGTTGATGATCGCATCCGTTTTTGCCATGGCTTCAACAAGATCCGTCTGACGGCTTAAGAAAGCTGGCAATTGAATAATGTCTGCCACTTCTGCAACAGGAGCCGCTTGGTACGGCTCATGCACATCGGTGATGATCGGCACATTAAAGTGTTTTTTAATGTCAGCTAACCACTCGAGACCTTTTTCCAGGCCTGGGCCACGGAAAGAGTTCAGGCTTGAACGGTTGGCTTTATCAAAGCTGGCTTTGAACACATAAGGAATGCCCAAACGTGTGCAGATATCGACATAAGTCTCTGCAATTTCAAAAGCCAGGTCTTTAGATTCAAGTACATTCATTCCGCCGAATAATACAAATGGCAAATGATTTGCCATTTGTATATCGCCCAAACGTACAATTTCTTGTGGTTTTAATTGCGACATTTAAACTTCCCTAGTTGTGTCCTACGCACCGATTATTTGGTTTTTTGGTACTGCTTTTTCGCAGCATCAATGAAACCTGCAAACAATGAGCTGGTAAATTCCGGGTGGAATTGTACTGCAATAAACCAAGGATGTGCAGGAATTTCAACAGTTTCTACCAGATGCTGTACCGGAGAATAACCAGAAATCTTCATGCCTTTTTCTTCAAGCAATGGGATATAACGGTTGTTCATTTCGTAACGGTGACGGTGACGCTCAATGATTTCTTCAGAACCATAGATTTCAGCTGTTTTTGTGCCTGCAACCAGTTCAGATTTTTGAGCCCCTAGACGCATGGTGCCACCCAAATCAGAGTCAGCAGAACGTTGCTGAACTTCACCGCGCTCATCTAACCATTCAGTGATCAAGCCAATCAATGGAGATTTGGTCGAACGGTTAAATTCAGTCGACGTTGCATCGCTAATGCCCACAACATTACGTGCATATTCGATTACAGCCAACTGCATACCTAAGCAAATACCAAGGAAAGGTACACCGTTTTCACGTGCGAATTGAATCGCCTGCATTTTGCCTTCAGTACCACGTTCACCAAAACCACCTGGAACCAGAATCGCATCGGCATCTTTCAATACTTCGTTCACGTCCTGGCTTTCAAGTTCTTCTGCATTGACATAGTCAATTTGGACTTTAACGCGGTTTTTCACCCCGGCATGTAAAAGTGCTTCGTTCACAGATTTATACGCATCTGGAAGTTCTACATATTTACCGACCATCGCTACACGAACGGTGTATTCTGGGTTCAATAATGCTTCTACCACGTTATCCCAATCGGTTAAATCCGCTTCAGGAAGGTCGTTATAACCAAAACGTTCGCAGATTAAATCATCAACATTCTGTTCGTAGAAAGTACGTGGAATCTGATAGATCGAACGTGCATCTTTACATACCACAACGGCACGTGCTTCAACGTTGGTAAATAATGCAATTTTACGGATAGTATCTGCATCTACATCGTACTCGGTACGGCAGATGAGAATGTCTGGCTGAATACCAATCGACAGAAGTTCTTTAACAGAGTGCTGTGTTGGTTTGGTTTTTAATTCTGCTGCAGACTTAATGTATGGGAGTAACGTTAAGTGCATTAACATGGTACGTTTATGACCAAGTTCAACCATTAGCTGACGTACAGATTCCATGAATGGGAGAGATTCAATGTCACCTACTGTACCGCCGATCTCTACAATCGCAACATCATAGCCTTCGCCTGCACGCAGGACACGCTCTTTGATATTGTCAGTAATGTGTGGAATAACTTGCACAGTACCACCCAGATAGTCACCACGGCGTTCTTTGTTCAGAACATCTTGGTAAACACGACCTGATGTGAAGTTATTCAGTTTGGTCATTTTCGCACGACGCAAGAAACGTTCGTAGTAACCCAAATCTAAGTCTGTTTCAGCACCGTCTTCTGTAACAAAAACTTCACCATGTTGGAATGGGCTCATCGTCCCTGGATCGACATTAATGTATGGATCCATTTTTACCATGGTCACTTTTAAACCACGAGCTTCTAAAAGTGCAGCAACAGAAGCAGCTGAAATACCTTTACCTAGTGATGAAACTACACCACCAGTAACGAAAATAAAATGGGTCATTGGGTTTCTCGTACAATCGAGCCTAAATCGGCCTGCAATGTTGCGCAATTTTACTTTACCTTGTACCTAGAAAGCAAAGTCAATCCGCATCAATTCAAAGAACAATAAACAATTGACTATTCTAACAGCAATTCC
>SPVA01000007.1 GCA_013530545.1 Acinetobacter lwoffii | reverse complement strand
ATAGCTTCAATAAAATTGCGTAAATTTGAGTTGTGGTGAATGGATAAATTACGCAGAATAACTTTCAACTTTTGCCAGTGTTGATCTGTCAGCATGGTACGAGGCATAGCGAATAGTAACATTGGGTTTGGCGATTTGATTTTACTACTTCGCTATTTTTTTAAACTAAAAGTGTCAACACACCCTAAAAAAAGCCTTTCGACTGAAAGGCTTTTTGTCATTCAAACCGTATTAAAGCGTTGCCAAAATATCTTTTAAGGTTTGGCGCATATTTTTAGACTGGGTAATCGGGCGACCAATTACCAGATGTGTTGAGCCATCTATCATTGCCTGTTTCGGTGTCACAATACGTTTCTGGTCATCTGCATTCGACCCTTCTGGACGAATGCCGGGTGTCACCAATGCAAAGTCTTTTCCAATCGTTTCACGCAACATTTTCGCTTCTTGAGCTGAGCAGACGACACCATCTAGACCACTATCTTTTGTCAGTTGTGCCAGACGTTTTACATGCTCATTTGGTTCAATATCCAGACCAATATCTTTCAAGTCTTCACGGCCCATTGACGTCAATACAGTTACTGCAATCAACTGAGTCTTATAATTACCCGCTTGCAAACGCTCTACACAGGTTTCCATCATCTTGCGGCCACCTGAGGCATGCACATTCACCATCCACACACCCAAATCTGCTGCCGCGCATACAGCCTGTGCTGTTGTATTTGGAATATCATGAAATTTCAGATCCAGAAATACATCAAAGCCTTTATCTTGAAGTGCTTTGACAATGATTGGACCTTCATGGGTAAATAACTCTTTACCAACTTTTAGTCGACACAAGGCAGGATCTAACTGTTCTGCAATGGCTAAGGCATCAAATTGGCTTTTGGCATCTAGTGCGACGATGATACTCAAGAGATTACCCCTTCATATAGGCAAAAAAATAAGCCCATTATAATGGGCTTTGATTTTCATTGGTAATATCTAATACAGTTTTTTCATGCCGGGTATGGGCTGCTGCTTCAGCGGCCATTAACTTGGCTGTATTCAACTGTTCCTTACGTAGATGTTCAATGTCTTTACGCAGTCGTTTTATTTCCCAATTCGTCTGAAAAACCCGGAAGATCTGAACGCCCAATAACAGGCCCAAAACGACACCTAAAGATAACGTGAGGAGAAGTAATAATCCCAGGCGCATTGCGGGAACTTGAGTAAATAACAAGTCCACTGACAATTCGGTACCGTTTTGCAAAACCAAAGCTAATGAATAACCAAACAGTACCAATAAAAGAATGACCAGAACGTAACGCATGAACACCCCGCAAAATATTTACAATTATTTTTGTGCAGACTCGTTCACAGCGTCACGAAGTGCCTTGCCTGGTTTAAAGTGCGGAACTGCTTTTGCAGCCACTTCTACAGATTTACCAGTTTTAGGGTTACGACCTACACGCGGTTCACGGTGATGCAATGCAAAACTACCAAATCCACGAATCTCGATACGGTTGTCAGTTGATAATGCTTCTATCATTTGATCGATCATAATTTTAACGGCTTCTTCCACTAAAGGCTCAGCCAAATGCGGATTTTTTAACGCAATACGCTCTATTAAGTCAGACTTATTAAGTGCTTCAGTAGTCATCTGCGACCTCTTTAATTATCAAGCTACTTGGGATCTATTTCCCGATAATAACCTGTTTAAATACAAAACGGTAGCGCAATAATTAAATACTACGCTACCGTTTACAGTATTTGTATAAAAAGTATTAGTTAACTTACATTAACAATACAATTCAAACGCTTACTTAGTTGCCCATTTGAGCTTTGATCAGGTCACCAATCGTCTTAGGACCATTGTCTTGACCAGCAGGAGCTGTTTTCAAGTTAGCAACTGCTTCTTTCTCTTCAGCTTCGTCTTTCGCTTTGATAGACAAGTTGATTGCGCGAGATTTACGATCTACGTTGATGATCTTCGCTTCAACTTCTTGACCAACTTCAAGGAACTTAGTTGCATCTTCAACGCGGTCGCGGTTGATCTCAGATGCTTTCAGAGTCGCTTCAACTTCGTCAGCTAACTTAACAGTAGCGCCTTTAGCGTCAACTGCAGTTACAGTACCTTTAACCAACGCACCGCGTTCGTTAGCAGCAAGGAAGTCATTGAACGGATCGTTGTTCATTTGCTTGATGCCAAGGCTGATACGGTTGCCTTCAGCGTCTACAGAAAGGATAACCGCTTCAACAGTGTCGCCTTTCTTGTAACGACGAATCGCTTCTTCGCCTTGTTCGTTCCAAGAAATATCAGACAAGTGAACTAGACCGTCGATACCGCCTGGTAAACCGATGAAGATACCGAAGTCAGTGATAGATTTGATCGTACCAGAAACTTTTTCGCCTTTGTCGTGGTCTTTAGCAAACTCTTCCCATGGGTTAGCACGAGTTTGTTTGATACCAAGAGAAATACGACGACGTTCTTCATCAACTTCAAGAACCATAACATCAACTTCGTCACCAATCTGAACAACTTTAGATGGGTGGATGTTTTTGTTCGTGTGATCCATTTCTGAAACGTGTACTAAACCTTCAACGCCTTCAGCGATTTCAGCGAAACAACCATAGTCAGTCAGGTTAGTTACGCGCGCTTTAACGATTGAACCTTTAGGGTAACGGTTCATGATCGCTAACCATGGATCTTCGCCAAGTTGTTTAAGACCTAGAGAAACACGGTTACGTTCGCGGTCGAATTTAAGTACTTTAACAGTAACTTCTTGACCAACTTCAACAACTTCTGAAGGGTGCTTGATACGTTTCCAAGCCATGTCAGTGATGTGAAGAAGACCATCAATACCGCCAAGGTCAACGAATGCGCCGTAGTCAGTAAGATTTTTGATAGTACCAGTAACTGTTTGACCTTCTTCAAGCTGAGCAAGAAGAGCTTCACGGTCAGCTGAAGATTCAGCTTCCATAACAGCACGACGTGAAACAACAACGTTGTTACGTTTAGCGTCAAGTTTGATTACTTTGAATTCTAACTCTTTGCCTTCTAGGTGAGTAGTATCACGAATAGGACGAGTATCAACTAAAGAACCTGGAAGGAACGCACGTACTGGACCGATGTCAACAGTGAAACCACCTTTAACTTTACCAGAGATAACACCAGTAACGATTTCGCCGTCTTCAAAGATTTTTTCAAGTTTAGTCCAAGTTTCTGCGCGTTTAGCTTTTTCGCGAGAAAGAACTGTTTGACCCATACCGTTGTCAAGTGCTTCAACAACTACGTCTACAGTGTCGCCAACTTGAACTTCAAGTTCGCGCTGTTCATTTAAGAACTCAGCACGGTCAACAACGCCTTCAGATTTAAGGCCAGTGTCAACAGTTACCCAATCAGAGTCAATGCTTACTACAACGCCCTGGATAACTGCACCCTTTTCAACGTTGAGGTTTAATTCGCTTGCTTCAAAGAGGGCTGCAAAAGATTCGGTCATGATATTTCCGATAAAGTCAGCGGTCTTGGATCAGACAAGGCCGGTTTAATTAAGCATCTACATAGTCCATATAAAACTGATCAAGCTATGCGTTTGCTGATAAAATTGGGTTAATTTGCTAACTGCTGATCCACATAAGTGGTCATCAGCTGGAATACTTCATCGATATTCAAATCTGAACTATCAATAATGTAAGCATCATCCGCAGGCTTGAGTGGAGCGACGGCGCGTTCCGTATCTCGTTTATCGCGAGCGATGATATTAGCTAAAATGTCGCTTATTTTAACATCCAGTCCCATGCCCTGCAACTGCTTTACACGTCTTTGCGCGCGTGATTCAGCCGAGGCCGTCAAATATATTTTTGCCTGAGCATTCGGGAAGATACTTGTCGCCATATCACGTCCGTCTGCTACCAGACCAGGCGCCTGTGCAAAGGCATGCTGACGTGAAACCATCGCTGTTCTAAGCTCAGGAATTGCTGCAACTTTTGAAGCAAACTCTCCTACCCGTTCAGTTCGAATAGTTTGGGACACATCTTCACCATCCAGCCACACCTGCACCCCGGTGTCGGTACTGACAAACTGGATATCTAAATTTGTTGCGATTTGTACGCATTCTGGCAATTTCGTGTCTAGCGAATCCAGCAAATCATGGTGATGCAATGACAAACCCAAAAGGCGGTAGAGCGCGCCAGAATCCAATAAGTGAAACTGATAATGTGCAGCCAGTTTCGCTGCTAACGTGCCCTTGCCAGACCCACTTGGACCATCAATGGTAATAATTTGAACTGTCATTGCTTTCCCGTTGTTGTTTAAACAGATTTTGCGAGTTTTGTCAGGCCTAGTTTAATCGCTGCCTGTAACTGTGCAAGGATTAATTTACTCACAAAAGGCGCACGTGCCTGCAATTCAATCGTATAAGTTACTAACGTTTTGTCATCAGCCAGTGCTTCAAATTCAATAATGCCTAAATGATGCTTGATCAATGGATTTTTAATAATCTGATATTCGATGCGATTATTTGGCTCGAACAAGGTAATTTGTTCTTTCAGCGGCTTCACTGGCCCCATACCCATTGCACGTACTGAACCGAGTCCATCAGGATATTCAGCATCCGCAGAATCCTTGATTCGTTCGACCTGCATCGGTGCGAAGGCAATATTATAGGTGGCATGCTTGGACATCAAATTGAAGACATCATCAAGGGCTGCTGGGAATTCTTTTTTTACTTGGATGCTGTTCATTATTGTTCCTGAAGATTGCAGATATTTGAAAGTGGGAAAATTTTAGCGGATAAAGTAAATTTACTTCTGCGTATTTAATAACTTTTCTTGTAACTTGAATTGTCGTTTCTGCTCGCGACGCAACTTAAAAAATGCACTGAGCTGTTCAGAGCATTGCTGCTGCATGCAGCCTGCCTGGAAAGAAAATACGTGATTATAATAACCGGTTTCAAACAGTTGACGCGCACTCACCAGTGAACCTGCTTTCGCTTCAAATGCGCCAAATACTACCCGTGAAACCCGTGAATGCACCAGCGCACCAACACACATGGTGCACGGCTCTAAAGTCACATAAAGCACTGCATCATCAGGTAAACGATAATTCTGGATGTTTTGACAGGCATCACGTAGTGCAACAATTTCAGCATGCGCAGTCGGATCATTCAACGAGATGGGCGCATTAAATCCCTGACCAATGATCTGATTCTGACTGACGATAATTGCCCCGACGGGGATTTCTCCCTGTGCAGCAGCAAGTGCAGCCTGCTCGTAAGCACGCTGCATCCAGTATTCATCTGTAAATTGTGTTTCGGACATTGAGGCTTAAATCACACCATAATGCTTGAGCAGCTCATTCCAGCTTTCAATAGTCGTAACTGGAGGATTTCCAGACAGGATACCTTTTAAGCTCATATCTACACCTTTTTTCCACTCAGGACTAAGGTCTTTATCGACCAGACGCGCTCGCACTCCCTCGACAAAATCATGATGACGGATTTTCCAGTCAGAAATTTGAACTTCCAGCTCGAAAACTTCATTCCAGGAATGTACCTGCTTACCCCATTGCCATAATAGCCAGGTCAAGGCTGCGGTAGTCGGCGAACCTTTTTTCAGGTTTTCACTGGCCTGACGCAACCAGTCACTACGCGCATCACTCAGGCCAATAATCGACTCATAATCATGCTCAAAGTTGATACCACGGCAAACACTATGAATCACATCCAAGGAGTTTTGCAGCGGTCCTGGGCCGACTGGACGGTGCATACTATTCAGGGTATCATCAATGGCACGAAAGTCACCTGCAGGATAATGCTCCCAGTCGATATTAATGACTTTATCCAAAACTGAATCACGCTGTGCATCACAAATATGCGTTGCCCAGCCAATCCCATAAGCGCCCGCAGCGGTCATGATCGAACCGGTCAAGCCAGTAAATAGACCAATCGCACCACGATCTGCTAAGAAGCGGGTTGCACCCACGTCTGGATACAAACCGATATTAATTTCAGGCATCGCCAAACGCGAATACGGCGTCACTAAACGGAAAGGCGCTGCCATAAACAGGCCCAAGCCACCACCCATCACATAACCTTCACCCCAGACTAAAACGGGTTTGGCATAATTATGCAATAACAGATCGAGTGCATATTCTTGTTCAAAAAACTTATTGGCAGCCGCCACTTCATCATTAATCACTAACTGACGCAGTTTACGCACATCCCCACCCGCACAGAACGCTTTCGGTGTGGTTGAATCGAGCCAGATGGCTTTTACGCTGTCATCATGATGAAAGTCCTGAAATACTTCCAAGAGTGCGGAAGCGATCGACTCATCCAGCGCATGCAAAGATTTCGGGCGATTTAAACGAACGATACGCCAACCATTGTGCGCTTCTTCAACAATCAAATCCGGATGATAATGTTTAGTAAGGGGAGAATATTTCATGCGTCCAGCTGCCAATCTATAGGCTCAATGCCATGTTGTTTGAGGTAGTTATTCGATTTTGAAAATACTTTACAACCAAAAAAACCACCACGGTTTGCGGCCAAAGGCGATGGATGTGCTGCCTTTAACACGAGATGCTTGTCTTGATTAATGCGCTGTCCTTTACGCTGTGCGTATGCGCCCCAAAGAATAAAGACAATATGTTCACGCTGTTCATTTAATACATCAATGACGTGATCGGTAAATTCTTCCCAACCACGCTTTTGATGCGAAGTCGGCTGACCTGCTTCGACGGTCAGTACTGCATTTAACAGAAGTACACCCTGCTCTGCCCAATGCGTCAAGTCACCATGCTTCGGTCTTTCAACCCCGACATCAGCATGTAACTCATGAAAAATATTACGCAAAGATGGTGGTAATGCAACCCCCTTTTGCACGGAAAAGCTTAATCCATGCGCCTGATTTGGGCCATGATAAGGATCTTGCCCTAAAATCACCACTTTTACCCGATCTAGCGGTGTGGTATTCAAAGCATTAAAAATCAGATGATTGGGAGGATAAATGATTTTATCTGCTTTTTTTTCTTCAACGAGAAATGCTTTTAATTCATCCATTTTCGGACTGAGCAAAAATTCACTCAATCCATATTTCCAGCTTTCATCCAGCTGAACTTTATTCAGCTTGGCCAGTTGCTGTTCATTTAAAGACATTCTTCAATCCTAAATCTATGTCAATGGATTTAAAGTCACGCAGACTTTAAATCTGTACCTGTAAATCTACTGTAGGGTTATGAAATGGTGTGCCCTGTTTGAGCTTGGCAAACATGTCCGGATCTGTCCATTCAGCTTGCACTTGTTCAGAGAACTCAAGTTGCTCCAGACTCAAAATTCCCATCTGTTCATTTTGAATATCTTCTAAAAAGCTTTGTGCATAGCCGGTATCGGTTTCATGCACAATCACAGAATAGACTTCGACATCGCCTTCACCATTTTGTGTCACCGTCGATGCCAGCACCTGCTGTGCCAGAAAGAAGAAAATACGAGAAAACTGTTCTGCTGATGGCGATACCGGCAAAGACACCCAGCGCGCACTAAAATCCTTGCAGGCCTGAATATATTCCGGATCGTCATTTTGCCAGAAGCAGATAGCATGATCGAAAGAATCAAAGAAATCCTTAATCACACTTTTAAGCAGACCAAAGTCATAGACCATTTGACCATGATCTAGCTTCGAGGCTTTTAGCAATAACTCGACTTTATAACTATGGCCATGGATCGAACGCTTACAGCGATCTGACGTGCAGTTACGCAACTTAAATAACTTACGAATTAACATATGCCGTAATGTCGTCAAAAAATAGGTGAATTAATTTTGATTATAAAGCAAAAGTAAAGCTTTGAGGATTAATTTTGCTGTTTAGCATGATAGGAAAAAGGCATCAGCCCGGCATTTTCGCTTATACAGCCTGTACAATTCATGAGCTAAAATTAAAATGGTGCCATGCTACGGTAGGCCACATAAACCTGTTTGTCCTGACGGACTAGATCACTGCTAAATTGGCGCTTGCGCTCACTTAAAACCACTTCAATCCGAGCTTTAAAATAATTGGATTGCACCCCGAGCTGACTATTTAACAGATTGCGCTTGCCCGCCTCCACTTGGGCGAAAGGCTCAAGTGACCATAGCTCAGAAACATTAGAGAAGTGCTCCAGATTGGCCTGTCGCTGATCCAGCAATTGCTGCACGGCATTTACGTCCAGTTTTTCATCCATACTGGCCAAAAGAAAAGCTGAAGCTGTATTGATATTCACTGGACTCTCCTGCAGCGGCGCTGCAGTTAAATAAGGTTCAACCAGCTTGTATTTATTCTCTTCAAAACCGCGTACCAGCTTTAACTCTTCGATACTATGAAATTTGGCATTCGGTGGCAAAGCAGCATTGGGTATACCCTGATAATAATTTGACTCAGCGCCCATAGCCCCACTGGTCAACTCATCCTGATCCTGCCAGTCAATGACTGCTTCACTGAGCTGTTCCGGCAAACCGGCACGTTTTAGAATCAGCTCGAACAATGCCTTGGCATTTTCATTCACCGTACCTTCGGCGGTGATCAGGCTATTTAAATTAAACTTTCCCGATTCATCCTGCACAATTCCGGAGACATAACCGTCATCTACCGGAAAAGCCGGCATGGGTTGCGCCCAGGTTTCCTGCAGATGGTCGACCTCTGCAGCATTTTCAGCATCATCGACCAGCAATTCAGAAAAAAAGGCCTCGGCACTTTTGGCATACATAAGGGACTGGTTTTGTCGCATCAAATAGGCAGTGCTTTCAGCAGTTGCAGCCTGACGTTGGGCAATCGTAGCCGCCAAAATAGTCGCTAGCGCTACCATCACCAGAATGGTAATCAGTGCAATGCCCTGCTGCTGCTTGATCATGATCGCTTTATTCATTTTCATTTCTTATTATTCTGCGCTGGGTTGACCGGTGTTCTGAGTATCAAGCAAAAAGTCAGTATTTAATAAACTAAACATCCATTCATAACTGACGCCATTCACGGTTAAATTGATTTTAATCCCTTTAGGCAAACGCTGTTTATGCTCTAACTGATTCAGATCAGCAGAAGTATCCGGCCATTGCGTGAGTTCATTCGGATTAAGTACGACGATCTGGAATTGTTCCACTTCCGACAATAAAACACTGGATTCGGGCTGATCTTGACCTGTCTGATTTAGATTCCGGTATTTCAAGCGATAAAGTTTCTGCTCATCGGCTCGATACTGATATTCAATGCGTTCATCTGGGGAAATCCCCTCTTCCAAAGGGTCAGTTACCCCGGTTTTACTGAAATTAAAGCGTCCGTTCTGCAGCACCAGAGCCGGCTGAATATCCCCATTGATGTTGGCCGTTAAGGGTACTGCCTGTACGGTATCTCGCAGAATCTGCTGATAGGTTTGCTGTAACTGACCTAAACGCTGTTCATGAATCACATTCTGATCTTTGGTTTTGACAATATAATCAAAAACTTTCCAACCTAAGGCAGACAGCACCGCAAAGATCGCAATTGCGACCATTAATTCAACCAGGGTAAATCCTTTAGGCTTCATGGAGTATTGTTCATGCGATGATTAAAGAACATCAGGCTGCTAATCCCAGATTCAACTTGACCACTGTCCTGATTAACCAGACTAATCTGCAATTCGATTCGCTGCACATTCGGACTGACCGTCGGCTCACTGCGTTTATCAATCTGCCAGGTTTCACCTTGCTGGGTCAGCTGTTTAGAAGCCGTACCCTCCATCCATTCCTTATTGATTTCCATTTGTGCCACTTCATTTAAAGCAACAAACTGTGCTTTGGTACGTAGAATGGCATTCGAGGTCGACTGGGTATACTGCATTGCGACTTTGGTCAAAGTCATGGCTGCGGTCGCAAAAATTGCCAAGGCCACCATAACTTCCAACAAAGTAAAACCTGAGGCACGATTAAGTCGAGTAACACTCGACCGTGCCGCAAGTCCGAAAGCTATGCTTGAGGAGCAGCGATAAACGAAACAACGTTTCGTCCGAGCGCAAGATGACGAACTCTGTTTGGAGTACACACGATGAAGTCGATCAATACCAGACTTAAGCTTTATGATCGCACCAAATCCAGTATTCTGCTTGAAATATCTAGATTTCATTGATTTTACCCAGATGATCAATCTCAATCGCAGCACCCACTTCACGGTCTTCTAAAAAGAACTGAATCCGCACCGGCTTGACTTCACCATTGCCGAGCCAGATCAATTGAGGTGAATTTGCCTGAGTCAGGTCACGGTTTTGCGCCCTGGCATAACGCTGCTGTTCCAGTGCCTGAATCTGAAAGGAAACATGATCAGGTAAATTACGCAATTTAAAATCTGCATAACTTTGCCATTTTTCATTTTGCAGGTTCGGTTCATTCTGCGCTGCTGAACGATATTCTATAATACCATAGCGAAATGGCGTGACATCTGTCGCGGATTGAACGTCAAGCGCAAGTATTCTGGACTGATCATTGGCCTCACGTAGCACCCGTTGCAAGTCCACCAATAAAATTTCCCGCGCCTGCATCGCTTTGCGCTGATCGACACCACTGGTATTGAGCAGCACTAGTGATGCCATAATTCCCATAATCACAATCACCACCATCAATTCGATTAAGGTAAAGCCACGAACTGCACTGTGAGGTGATCTGATCATAGGACAACCTTAGACAAACTGGTCGGCAGAATGCACCTGCTTGGGCAAAGCCAGCGCCTGATCGATATAGGCCACACGCAAGGTATCGCGTGAACCCAAATAACGCTGATAGAAACTGGAATTAAGAATTGCAGCTGCACCATGGGTCAGCGACCAGATCGAAGCCAGATAATCGCGTACCGACATGCGGCTGTTGATCGATGCCAGATAAGTTTCTGTCATACGGATAATCAGGCGTAAGCGCTGTTTGCGCACCTGATAAAGTTCGCTAAACAGGTGCTGGATTCCAACCCCAGTCGTCGACAGGCGTTCTTCAATTTGATGAAACAGCACAGTACGTTCAGGATGATGCAAATGATGCAGCATAAAGAAGGCCAGATGTTCAGGAAAGGCTTTATCGCTATCCTGAATCATTTCCAGCAACATGCGCTCATTACGGATAATCAGCAGCATGTACAGCTCATCTTTACTCTGAAAATGTTTATAAAGTGTCCCTTTGGCCAGATCAAGCTCGGCAGCCAGCGCATCTAGCGTCATTCCTGCTTCACCATTTTCCAACAGGAGCTGTTCTGCAACTTGAAAAATCAAGGTTTCTCTTGCTCGAAACTGAGCCTGACGATCCATCTTCACCCTATAAACTCTCTTTGTACTTTATATAACTTTATTTACTTTAAATTCAGAAGATTTTCAAAGTTCTGCTTTGTGATAAAAGCCATTTCTTCTAGCGACTTATCATATACATCGCAAAGCGCTTTGGCTACATAAGGAACGTATTTAGGCTCATTAGATTTGCCACGATACGGCATTGGCGCAAGATAAGGACTATCGGTTTCAATCAGCACACGATCCAGCGGAACCTGCTTGGCGACATCACGCAGATCCTGCGCATTTTTAAAGGAAACAATGCCGGAAAATGACACATAATAGCCGCAGTCCAGTACCGCTTTGGCGGTTTCCCAGTCTTCGGTAAAACAATGCAAAATCCCGTGAGTCGATTTTTCCGCGCGGATAATATCAACGGTATCATGCTTGGCGGAACGGGTATGAACAACTACAGGTTTTTTGGTGATTTGTGACGCATGAATATGCCGGGCGAAACAGGCCTTTTGCTCTGCAATAAAATCGGTACTGTGATAATAATCAAGACCGGTTTCACCGAGCGCCCAGACTTTCTCCGGTTGCGCCAGTTCGACCAGATATTCAGTCGTGGCACGCGCCATGGTTGCAGCATCTTCGCAAGGATGTACGCCAACGGTATATCCGACATCTGCATGACGCGCGGCAATTTTGGCCAGCTCGATATGATCATCTAGATCGACCGAGATACTCATGAATTTGGAAACACCGGCTTCACGAGCCTGAGCCAATGCTTGGTCCAGATCACCATGATATGGTGTCAAATCAAGCAGGGTTAAATGACAATGAGTATCTACAAACACGATGCGTTCCTACCAAGGGTAAATTAACTACATAGTGTAACTTTTACGTCCTTCAGATTTAAGACCCGCAACCAGACGATCTGCTTCATTTTTGAAATAAACGCCTTTTTCACCGCTTAACTGGATGCCAAAGCCTTGTGGCTTGATGCCATTCTGCTTTTGCGAGACCCAGATGACTTTACCAGTTAAAGGAATTTTCTGGGTCTGGTCAGGCAAAGTCGTCAATACAAAAACCTCTTCGCCCAGTTTGACCGGCTGCTTGGAAGGAATAAAAAGCCCACCACCCACAACATAAGGCATATAGCTGGCAAACAGTGTTTCAATGTCAGGAATATTGGCCTGAATAATACCGCCCATACGTGGTTGCATGTGATTTCCCCTTAATTAAAGATTCATCAGTTTGATAAACAATTCATCAATAACCAGATTGCTTTGGACATTCTGTTCGAGATATTGCTTGGCTTGCTGAAAATCCTCATAAATTTTAAAAAGTACTTCTAATGAATATTGTTCGGCAAGTACATTGAATTCAAGGTCAATGTTTTTCACCGTCTGATTTAGCTTGACACAAATTAAATCGGACAACAAGTATTCAAACATTTGAGCAAATTCACCAAAACTCAGGCTTTTATTCCATTTGGTCGCAATTGCCAGTGGCATATTTTTTTGCATAACCAGTTTTTGCCAGTCTTGCAGAAATTCCTGACGCAGTGGCAGCCAGGCACTTTGTGCAACCTCTAATGCCTGTAATGGCATCTGATTGGACAGGTTCATCAGCAACTGTTGTTGGCTAGCACCTGCATCTGGGAGCTGATTCTGGACATAATCGCTAAATTGTTCTGCGGAAATCCGGTCCAAAGCAAAATGCTGCAAACGACTGCGTATAGTCGCGGGCAATTTTAAATAATGATTCGCCAGTAAAATAATGACCGTATTATCACCGGGTTCTTCCAGTGTTTTGAGTAAGGCATTGGCAGAGGCAATATTCAAGGCTTCTGCCGGCTCAATCACAATCACGCGCCAGCCATCTACAGTCTGTTGCACAAAAGGCAGCAGATCGCGAATCTTCTCGATCTTGATTTTGGCATTCTGTTTTTTATTGTCGTCATCGGTACTGATATGCACATAGTTGGGATGGGTGTCTGCCTTTAACCATTGACAGCTACTGCATTCACCACATGGCCCGGCAGGCTGACGATTCAGGCATAACACCCAAGCCAGAAACTGTTGGGTAAACGCTTCTTTACCACAGCCTTTTTTTCCATAAAACAATAAACCATGTCCAAGCTTAGGAAAGCGCCCGGTCAGGGTTTCCCAAACCTGTTGCTGCCATGGATAGATATGTGCATTGACATCAAAAGGCATGTATTTGACTCTTCTTAGGCAAAATGGGAAAGATCCATCTGATTCAGGCGATCCAGATCTTCCTGGGTATCTACACCTGGCGGCAAATTGGCTTCAGCCACCGCAATGGCAATACGATGTCCATTTTCCAGTACCCGTAACTGTTCTAGAGATTCCAGTTTCTCCAGCACACCCATGTCCCAAGTCACATATTCTTGCAGCAGTTTCACCCGATAGGCATATAGGCCTAAATGACGGTACGCCTGATTATGCAATTTTGGTTCAGCCAGTTTCACGCCATCACGGTCATAAGGAATGGTAGCACGGCTAAAATACAGTGCCTGCTGTTGTTTCGACATGACGACTTTTACAATGCTGTCACGTTTGAATTCATCTAATTGATAGATCGGCTCACATAGCGTCGACATGGAAGATTCAGGCTGATCTTCTAGAAGTTGAGCAACCTGTTTTACCAGTTGCGCCGGCAGTAAAGGTTCATCCCCCTGTACATTGACAATAATGTCATCACTGGCCCAGCCTTTAATTCGAGCCACTTCACTCAAGCGGTCTGTGCCGGAAGGATGATCCGCTGAGGTAATCACCACATCAATGCCTTCAGTACGGCAAACGGCAGCAATACGTTCATCATCAGTTGCCACACACAGATCGTCAAAACCTTGCACTTTTTTGGCTTGGTCCACTACCCGCAGAATCATGGGACGACCATGAATTTCCAGCAACGGTTTACCCGGTAAACGTGAACTGGCGAAACGTGCAGGAATAACAATGTGTTTCATAATGAATGAGCCTTAAGAAATTTGAATGCCGTATTGTTGTAACTGTTGCTGCAAGACTATATAGCAGGCTAGCGATAGGACTGCATCGACTGGCACTACCCAGATATCCTGTTTAAAATCTGGATATTGTTTAAGTAGCGCCATAATTTTTACTGCGTCTTTTTCAGTAGTAATGATCGGATTACTATCATCAAACTGTAAATCCTCAATGTCATAGTCATGATGATCTGGAAACTCATGACACTGAAATTGTTCTATGCCTAAATTTTGCAAGGTCTGATAAAACCGCTGTGGAAAGCCAATGCCGACTACCGCATAAAAAGCCGCTTGAGGATTAAAGATTTTAGTGTTGTCCTGATTGAGCAAATAAGGCTGTGATGCAGCCAGATGCATATGCAGTTCAGAGCTTGGATTAGCCGAATGCTCAATTACGGTTCCCGCTTTCAAACGGGCCACTGGTTCACGTAGATAACCTTCTGGAAGCAGTTTCTGATTACCCAGACCGCGATTATTATCCAGCACAATCCACTCAATCTGGCGATTCAAGGCCCAATGCTGCAGGCCATCATCACAGATAATCAGATCCAGTTCATGTTTGTGCAGCAATAACTCGATACTTTTCTGCCGGTTGGGACCAACTGCCATCGGCACGCCTGTTGCCTGTACAATCAAGGCAGGCTCATCTCCGACAATCTCCGGCAAGGTATTAAAGTCGACATAGGCAGGAAATGGACCTTGGCCGCCATAGCCTCGACTGATCACGCCTACCCGAACATTTTTCTCGGTTAAATAATCCACCAGATGAATCAACAAAGGTGTTTTACCGCTACCACCGACTGTGATGTTACCAATTACCATAACGGGAATTGGTGCACTATAACTTTTTTTAATGCCTTTTTGATAAAGCCAGTGATTGCTGACAAAACCCAGGCGATACAACCATGACAAAGGACGCAGCACCACCAGCCACTTTGCCTGTGCATTCCAAGCATCCTGAATGATTTGTGCCAGTGCCATAAGTTACTGTTCCTCAAAGTTACGCTGATGCAACTGATAATAAGCACCATGTAGCGCAATCAGTTCGGCATGACTGCCCTGCTCAACAATACGGCCCTGATCCATGACAACAATACGATCCGCGTTTTCAATCGTCGATAGACGATGTGCAATTACGATGGTGGTACGGTCCTGCATGGCTTTATCAAAGGCACGCTGAATAAAGTATTCCGACTCGTTATCCAGCGCACTGGTCGCTTCATCCAGAATCAGAATAGAGGCATTTTTCAAAATTGCTCGCGCGATGGCGATGCGCTGACGCTGGCCACCAGACAGGTTTAAACCCTGAGCACCCAGCTGAGTATTATAACCTTGCGGTAGTGCCATAATAAAATCATGCGCATAGGCTGCCTTTGCTGCCGCGATAATATCTTCATCGGAAGCACCTTCGAGCTGACCATAAGCAATATTTTCCCGCACGGTACGATTAAACAGTACTACTTGCTGGTTCACCATGGCAATCTGGGTTCGCAAGGCGGTAATTTCAAAATCTTCAATCGGTTTCTGATCCAGCAGAATCTGCCCCGAAGTCGCATCCTGATAACGCACCAGCAGATTCACCAGAGAACTTTTTCCTGCACCAGAACGTCCTACCAGCGCTACTGTTTCACCGGCCTTGACCTGTAAATTAAATTCATGAAT
The DNA here is from genome assembly GCA_013530545.1 of Acinetobacter lwoffii. Classification (GTDB taxonomy): domain Bacteria; phylum Pseudomonadota; class Gammaproteobacteria; order Pseudomonadales; family Moraxellaceae; genus Acinetobacter; species Acinetobacter lwoffii_G. Next base: position 31,166 of record SPVA01000007.1, on the reverse strand, counting down.
GGCATGATGGCCATCATCATAAATCAAGTTAACATCTTTAAACTCGATATCGCCTTTTAGGCTATCAGTCAACGTCCCGGTATTTTTTTCCTCAGGCATATCCAGCAATTCAAATACTGAATGTGCTGCGGCCATACCCCGTTGAATCTTTTCATTGATATCCGTCAAGGCTTTGATTGGTCTTGCCAGCATACCCGCCGCAGTAATATAAGCAACAAATTCACCGGCAGAGGTGTCACCCAAGATTTGTGGGCGCAAGGCAATAAACATCACGATACTCAGTGAAATGGACATGATCAACTGAACGACAGGACTATTCAACTGTTGCACAGCGACCATTTTCAAGCCACGACGCAAGTTTTCAAGCGAGTTCTGTTTAAAGCGTTCCTGCTCAGAACTTTGCCCGCCAAAACCCTTGACGATCAGGTTGGCATTCACCGTTTCCTGCACTACATGGTTCACATCACCCATGGTGTCTTGTACTTGTTGCGATAATTTACGCATCCGTCTTGCAGCTTTACTGATAATAAAACCTATGACGGGTGCAAAAATCAGGATACACATGGTCAGACGCCAGTTGGTATACAACAGGTAGCCTAATAATGCCAGGGTGATCAAACCTTGTTGCAACAAGGTTCTTAGGGCTTCAGTTGAAGCAGCGGTTAGCTGTTCAACGTTATACATGATTTTGGCAGTAATATGCCCGCTGGTATTGTCCAGATAATACTGGGAAGGTAAACGCAGCAATTTTGCAAAAACTTCCTGACGGATATTGAATACCAGATTCCGGGAAATCACGGCAGTAAAATAACCACCCATGAACAAACCCAGTCCCCGGAAGAACATGAGTATGACCACCAAAAATGGGAAAAGTGAAGTGAAACTCTGGTCTTTATTTTGAATCGCCTCAATAATATATTCTAGTAATTTAGCGACAGAGACTTCCGTAGCGGCATTAATAGAAAAACCCAGCAGGACAAGCAATGCAATGCCCCAAAACGGTTTTAAATAACTTAAAAGGCGAAGATAGACCTTAAAATCGTGCTTCACTAATAACCTCGGGTGGGTACTTTGGTACTGATATTAATATTTACAAAGCCGAGCTGCCCGGCCACATCCATGACACGAATCACGTCCTGATGGCTGGCTTTTGCGTCAGCTGCAATGACAAACATTAAATCACGGCGTTCATTAGAAATCTGTTTAATTGCAGTATTTAAATCCGCGACTTCCTTACTGGCCAAGGATTGACCATTGACTGCGTAATGACCATTGGCATCCACAATCACTTCAACTTTCTGATCATAGCTTTTAGGCGGTACACCTTGCGCATCCGGCAAGGTCAGATTCATTCGGCTCATTTGGCTAAATGTCGTCGACAAAAGTAAAAAGACCAGAATAAACAGCAGACAATCAATCATCGGTGTCAGATTAATATGTACATCTTCCACCTGGTTGCGTTTGAATTTCATCATCCGCCTCCTAGCTGGCTTTTTGCATGTCTTGATCTATGTCTGCATGATTACGATAAAAAAGATCCGCATGAAACAAAGTCGCTTGCTGCTCAAGTTCAGCCACATATTCCTGAACAAGACGCTGAAAATAACGGTGAGCAAACAGTGCAGGAATTGCAATCAGCATACCGGCTGCCGTGGTAATTAAAGCCTTGGAAATACCGGGCATCATCAAGACCGGATCACTTCCAGTTCCCACATCGATCATCAGGAAAGACTCAATAATCCCAAGTACGGTCCCCAACAAACCGAGTAAAGGCGCAACTGCACTCAACGTGCCCAGAAAATTAATATTTTTTTCCAGATAACCGATTTCCTGTGACGCCACCACTTCCATCTGCGCGCGAGCATACTGCTCACCCTGCGGCTTACTAGTATAGCCCGCAGCCAATACCCGGCCCAAAGTGCTTTGCTTTAAGGCCGCACTTTGATTCATTTTTTGCATGACTTGTGCTGTATTTTGCGAAGGCCCCATCAACAGGATCGACGGAAGTACTACGTTCTTTTTCAGGCGGATCAGGCGCTCGATCGAAATCGCCAGCATAAAGATAGAACACAAGACCAGGGGCAGCATGAGCCAACCACCTGCTTTAACCAATTCCCACATCTAATTTATTCCCCAATAAAAAAAATATATAAATTATTCATCTTCTAAAATAGAAAGAATGCCATCAAGTTCTTCTAAAGAGTGATAGCTAATAACCAGTTTCCCTTTACCTTGCTTGTTATAGTCAATTTTAACATCTGCACTGAAACGCTCTGAAAGGCGCTGGGTCAATTGCTGAATATCTGGTGCTACCGCTTCTTTTACTAACTGCTCGGTTTGACGCACAGACAGACTTTTTTCAATTACGATATCTGCAACTTTGAGCTGATCTTTAGCTTTTAAGGTTAAGATCGCACGTGCATGCCCCATATCCAGCAAACCTTGTTGCATAAAGTCTTTCACTTCTTCAGCCAAGCTGAGCAAACGAAGCAGGTTACTCACTGTCGTACGCGCTTTACCAACGGTATCTGCAATCTCCTGATGGCTTAAACCAAATTCTTCATGGAAACGCTGTAAGGCCAGCGCCTGATCAATCGGATTCAGATCCTGACGTTGGATGTTTTCAATCAGAGCCAATGCAATCGCGACCTGATCCTGAAGTTCGCGCACAATCGCAGGAATTTCAGTCAGACCTGCCAACTGCGCTGCACGCCAACGACGTTCACCGGCAATAATTTCATAAGGATAGCGTTCGTCATCGACCGGACGAATCACAATCGGCTGCATAATGCCGTGTTTTTCAATCGATGCCGCCAGCTCTTGCAAGTCTTGCTCGTTGATATAACGGCGCGGCTGGTATTCACCACGCTTGAGCAGGTTCACATCAATCTGTTTGAGCTGACCATGATCAAGACCTTGGGCTTCCATCTGTAATTTTTCTTTTTGAATTGAGCCTAGCAAGGCATCCAAGCCACGACCTTTGCGAGTCCACGTTTCTTGACGGTCATGCTTTACTTCCTTTTTTCACTTTGCTTTTCTTTAATACTTCAGCTGCCAGATTTAAGTAAGCAACTGCACCCTTTGAGCTTTTTTCAAAATAAATCACCGGCAAACCGTGTGCTGGTGCTTCAGCCAGACGAATATTGCGTGGAATCACGGTGTCATACAGTTTTTTACCGAAATATTGTTCTAATTCTTCAGAGACATCACGGGTCAAGGCATTACGCGCATCATACATGGTACGTAATACACCGACTATTTGCAGGTCTGGATTCAATGCTTGCTGAATCCGATCGATGGTCTGGGTCAAATCAGCCAGACCTTCCAGTGCATAATATTCACACTGCATCGGAATCAGCACACCATCAACCGCTGCCAAAGCATTCACTGTAATCAGGCTCAGACTTGGCGCACAATCAACAATAATATAATCAAATGACTTTTCGACTTCTTGCAATGCATCACGCAAGATGAATTCACGTCCTTCTTGATCTGCAATTGCCAGCTCAACCCCAGCCAGATCACGGTTGGCACCCAGAACCTTATAACCGACTTCTGCCTTGGCGATCGCCGTCTCAATAGGCACTTCACCCAGCAATACATCGGTGACCGAATACAGCAGGTCATTCTTTTGAATGCCCGACCCCATGGTTGCATTGCCTTGCGAATCCATATCGACCAGCAAAACGCGTTTTTTTAACACAGCTAAAGATGCTGCCAAATTTACTGCGGTTGTGGTTTTACCAACACCACCTTTTTGGTTTGCAATCGCAATAATTTGTGCCATGTTGCCCCCAATCCCTTTAAAATTCTTAAATACGTTTTAATAGCAGTAAATGACGCTGTTCGTCTAAGCGCGGAACTTTAAGTTCAATAATCTCACAACTAAATTCATTTTTTAAAGCAGTGACTTCATCTTCAGGAATTAAGCCTTTCATCGAGGCAATAATGGTCTGTTCATGCATATACGGTTTAGAGGCATCCACAAAGTCAGTCAGAGATGCAAATGCACGACTGGTAATCACATCGAATTGACCCAGCTCATGAATACTGTCTTCATTTTCTACACGCGTTTGCACGGCAATGACATTTTTAAGTTTCAGATCGGCAATAAACTGCTTCAGGAAACGGATTTTTTTACCGTTTGAATCGAGTAATACACATTCACGCTCGGGCTGACATAAAGCAATGATCATGCCCGGCATACCACCACCTGTGCCGATATCCAGCAACCTGCCCGCAGGCAAGTCCTTTAAAATACTTAAACTGTCGAGCAGATGCTTGACCAGCATTTCCTTAGGATCACGGATTGCAGTCAAATTGTATGCTTTGTTCCACAACACCAAAGCATCCTGATACTTGAGTAATAAATTTAAAGCTTCATCAGATAGCTCTAAACCCAAAGCCTGGCTACCCTGCTTTAGTTCTTGAAAAAACATGTGCATAAACAATCTACGCTCGAAAAAGTTAGGTGGAAGTATACCGTTTTCTCTATATTGGCACAGTAGGCAGTGCTTAGCGAATATTCACTTAAGCAAACTTCCCTTCACGGATCGCCGTATCCAGTGCCGTTAAACGCTCCGGGGTTCCCACATCAACCCAAATTCCTGCCAGTTTAGAAGCTGCAACCTGCTGATTCTGCATTGCTGCTTTTAGCAACGGAGCCAAAGGACGTTTGCCAGTCTCTAAGACTTGGAACATCTTCGGATCAAGTACGGATACACCACTAAAAGTCAGGTTCTCACCTCCGACTTGCTGATCAAAGGTATAAGCTTTACCTTCTGCAAGCGTGAAATCACCCTCTGGGTGTTGTTCAGGGTTCTGCACAAGTACGAGATGCGCCAAATTATCCTTTAGATCAATATCCAGTAAAGGTGCAAAATCCATCGTGGTCCAGACATCACCATTTAACAGAATAAAAGGTTCATCACCGAGTAGCGGCAAGGCATTAATGATTCCACCAGCGGTTTCCAGACCTTCACCCTCATGTGACCAAAGGATGTTAATGCCAAATCGTGAACCATCGCCCAAAGCTTCTGCGAGTTTTTCACCGAGCCAAGCCGTATTGATGACAATTTCAGTAACACCGATCGCAGCCAGTTTCTCTATATGCCAGACAATTAAGGGCTTGCCCCCAACTTCCAGCAAAGGCTTTGGCGTATGCAGCGTTAGCGGCCGCATACGATTACCGAGTCCTGCGGCCAAAATCATCGCTTTCATTCAGGCAGCCACCTCATATGAGCCATATTTAGCTTCAAATGCAGGCATCACTCTGTCACGCATAAACTGCATGAATGGCTCTAGTTCTGCATAAGCCTTAGATTCTTCAAGCAGATACCACATCACACGTGGTAAGTCCTTGAGATAACCTGACTTGCCATCACGTTCAAACAGACGCACAAAAATACCTAAAATCTTGATATGACGCTGAATCGCCATCATGTCGGCGTCTTTTTTAAACTGTTCAAAGTCACGCTCTTCTTTAGCAGATGCTGGCAACAAGTCATAAAAGTTTTTGAACCAGCGATACACACGATCGGCATTCCACTGTACATAGGCATCACGGGTAATCGAGATCAAGTCATAAGTATCCGCACCAATCACAGCATCCTGAAAATCAATCACACCGAGTTCGGTTTCATTGTCGATTTTCATCAAGTTACGACTATGGAAATCCCGATGCACGATCACCTGTGGCTGTGCCAATGCGGCATTCGCCAAAATCGCAAAAGTGCGTTTGATCAAGGCGCTTTCTGATTCAGTCAGTTGAACCTTTAACGCTGGTAACATCCAGTCAGTCAGCAATTCCATTTCCGAGATCAGTTTTTCATAAGAATATGCCGGGAAATGCCCTTCTCCAGCAATCGATTGTAGTTGAATGAGCTGCTTAAAGCTTTGCTCATAATAGGCATCTACAGTCTCGTCATTCAGCAGATTCGACAGCAGCACATCACCAAAGTCTTCGAGCAGTAAAAAGCCATTTTCCAGGTCTTTTGCCACGATATGCGGAACGCGCACGCCATGTACATCAAAAAACTCATCTATCGTCACAAAAGGCACACAATCTTCTTTTTCTGGTGGTGCATCCATCAGCATAAATGTTTTATTATTCAGTTTGATTCGTGCATAACGACGGAAGCTGGCATCACCTGCTAAAAAATGAGTTTCAAATTGATCTGAACCGAGTACAGAGGCAATCCAAGATTGTATCAATTGTTCGCGTTGTGTATTCATTTGCAATTAATTCTAATACAGGCTGAGTTTTTAAAGTGCTAAGTGTAGCTACTTATCAACTTTTTCTCTATGATGCGACAATAATTAATTGCGATAAAAGCATGATTGGTTAATGAGACAAATGAAGCATCACTTTAAAATAAATCCTCTAGCGACTGCGATCTTAACCCTTTTATGTGGCAGCTCAGCCTCCGGCTATGCTGCATCAAATGTCTCGTCCGATGTAAATGCAGAACAACTCAAACAGCGCATAAATGAGACCTATCCAGGTGAAGCATTCTTTTCGCAATACTATGTCGACAAATCCTCAGCTGAAGCACAGCAGCGGCAGGAAAAATACTTAAGTTCGGCTTATTGTGAAGGCACCTGGGTGACCCCGATTGCCCCAGATGCAGCAACCGTTGCGCCAGATCAGGCTACATCCACCATTACTGCAGATTATGGACACTACAATCCAGCAGGTGACTCTTATTTAGAAGGCAATGTCATCATTGACCAGCAAGGTCGCCAGATTCGTGCTGAACGCGTAACGATTGATCAAACCCAAACCTATGCCAAAGCAGAAGGTCGGGTACAACTTGCTCAGGGTGGCCTGCTCTCGCAAAGTGATGATATTAATTATAATTTAAAGACCCAAGAAGGCGACCTAAATAACAGCTTCTATATTGCCGAGCAGCAACATGCGCATGGTCGGGCAGAAAAGATCGCCAGAACCTCGACCGAGACGGTAGAACTGGAAAATGCGACCTATACCACCTGTCCACCTGAGCAAAAACCGACCTGGAAAATCCAGGCAGAAAAGATCAAGCTGAACCAGGAAACTGGACGTGGTGAAACCCGCAATACCAAGCTATATGTTAAAGATGTTCCGGTCTTGGCAGTTCCCTATTTCAACTTCCCGATTGATGACCGCCGCACTACCGGTATTCTGACGCCGACATTTGGCTTTACCAATGATGGTGGTCTGGAACTAGGTGTTCCAGTTTACCTGAATTTAGCACCACAATATGATGCGACAATTACGCCGCGTTATATTGGCGATCGTGGGGTAATGCTGGATGGCGAGTTCCGTTATCTGACTGAGAATTATGGTGAAGGCCGTATTTGGGGAGGTTATTTACCTTCCGATGAAAGCTATAGCGACGAAGACCGTAAAAGCCTGCATTTCTTACATAACTGGCAGATCAATAATCAGCTTTCCACCAACCTTGAATATAACTACGCTTCAGACAAAGATTACTTTGCCGATCTGGACAATAACCCGAACTCTAAAACTGACCTGAACTTACGCCGTGCCTGGGAAGTCAATTATAAAAATGGTATTCCTGGCTTAAAGGCACAATTCAAAGTCGAAGACTTCCAAACCCTAGATCCAACTGTACTGGATGAAGACCGTCCTTATGCACGTTTGCCACAGCTTTTAGTCAATTACAAAACTGGCAATCCATTGGGATTACAACTTGAGTTTAATAACGACACAGCATATTTCCAGAAGGATCTGAGAAATTTCGCTGATACTGACCCAACGGGTGAGAAGGTATATCAACCGAGTGGTACACGGATCTATAATGACTTTTCCGTGCGTTATAATCATTTTACCCCGTGGTCATTCTTCATTCCTCAGGCGACTGTACGCAACATCAATACTTTCTATGATGAAAAAACCCAAAGCCGTAGCGCGTCTAGTGAAAATAATTCAATTGTGGTGCCACAATTCACGCTGGACACCGGCTTAATTTTTGAAAAAGAAGGTACGTATCTACAGACCTTAACGCCTCGTCTGTTCTATGCGTATTCACCTTATGAGAACCAGCAGAATCAGCCAAACTTTGATTCAGTCGTCGCTTCGATTAATTATGATCAACTTTTCAGTGCGCGTCGCTTTTATGGTAATGACCGCCTGGAAGACAATAACTTTGCCTCCTTAGGTCTGAGCTATAGCCTATTTAATGAAGAAGGTCTGGAGCGCCTGCGTGCCAGCGTTGGACAGAGCTTTTTCTTTGAAGATCGCCGTGTAACGTTGGAAAATGATGCAGATGAATTCGACCGTGAAAGTCATACTGGCCCTGTAATTCAACTGACCAGCCAGCTGTCAAATAATGTTCACGTTAATCTGAACTCAAGCTGGATGTCGAATGGATCGAATGCCCAACGAGATTTGCAGGTTTATTATACCGGTGAGCAAGGCAATCTTTATAACCTAGGCTATTTCTATCGCAAAGATATTCCGAACCGTCAAAAGAGCTATGATCATGTGGTGGGTTCATTTATCCAGCCGATTGCCAACAACTGGCGTCTGGTTGGACATGCCCAGTTTGACCTCGACAATAGTGTCGCACGGGAATATTTACTTGGCGTGAACTATGAGTCATGCTGTTGGGGAGTTTCTGTTTACGGTCGCTCATATTACAATGACTTAGACGACGTTAATGATTCAAGCGTCAAAGCCAAACGCGCCATTATGGCCGAAGTCAGCCTGAAAGGCTTAGGTGGGTTAAGCAGCAAACTCACCTCATTACTAGAAAATCGTATTCTAGGTTTTAACAATATCAATCAAACTTGGACAGAACGTTAATGAAGACAAAACAGTTAAAACAAATTTTTAAAGCAACCGCACTTGCGCTATGCCTTTCTTCAGCGATGACGACTTTTGCTGTTGCCCAACCTAAAGATGAAGTTGTAGCTGTAGTCGACAATAGTATCATTCTACGTAGTGACTTGGCTCAAGGTGTAGCCGAAATCTCACATCAGCTGCAAAAACAGAAAAAGGCAGTTCCACCACAACAATATCTTGAGCAACAAGCTTTAGAGCAACTGATTATTCGTCAGGCACAGCTTGAACAAGTTAAACGTTATAATATTCGTCCAGATGAAAAAGCTTTAAATGAAGCCGTCCTGAAAGTTGCCCGTGATTCTGGTTCACCGAGTCTGGAAGCATTCCAGCAGAAACTGGATGCCATGGCGCCCAATACCTATGCTTCTTTACGTAACCGTATCGCTGAAGATTTAGCACTGAATCGTTTACGTCAACAAATCGTGACTTCACGTATTCAAATTACAGATCAAGATGTTAAAAACTTCCTAAATACCCCGCAAGGTCAAGCTTTGCTTGGCAGTCAGGTCCATGTACTGCATTTACGGGTAAGCGGTGAAAATGCTGAACAAATTGCAACACAGGTAAAGCAAGAATTAAATAGCAGCAATGACATTCAGGCGATCATCAAAAAGTACAGCACTGGCGGCGTTAAAGTCGAAGCTGCTGATATGGGTGTGAGAAACCTGTCAGAAATTCCAGCAGAACTGGCTGCACGCGTGACTACCCTGCAACCAGGTCAAACTTCTGAACTGATTCCTGTCGCTGATGGTGTACATGTTCTGAAGCTCTTGGAACGTAAAGGTGGCGAACAGAAAGCCCTTGTTCCTCAATATTTAACACGACACATTCTGATTCAACCGTCTGAAGTGGTCAGTCCTGAAAATGCCAAACAAATGATTGATAGTCTGTATAACCGCCTCAAACAAGGTGAAGATTTTACTGTTTTAGCTTCAACGTTCTCCAATGATACTGGCTCGGCTCGTGATGGCGGAAGTCTTGGCTGGGTTAGCCCAGGGGTAATGGTACCTGAATTTGAACAGCAGATGAAAAGCACCCCAGTAGGTCAGTTCAGTAAACCATTTCAATCCCAGTTTGGCTGGCATATTCTGCAAGTGAGTGAAACACGCCAACAAGATATGACACAGGAATATCAGGAACGTATGGCTCGCCAATTGCTCGGTGAACGTCAATTTGATGCCGAATTAGATAGCTGGTTACGTGAAACGCGCAATAATGCTTATGTAGAAATCAAAGATCCTCAACTAGATCCTAAACGTAACCGTTAAGCCTTACCATAATCCTAAAAAGCCAACAACATCTCGTTGGCTTTTTATTTAAAAAACTTAAAACGTACAGATATAAAAAAACCTCTCATATAGAGAGGTTTTTTAATTTTCAAACTCGATTAACGATTGTTTTCATCGTCTGAAGAGTCTTCAAATTTAGTGTCGTTGTCAAATCCAGTGCCTTGACCACCAAAGCCAGCACCTTGACCACCGAAGCCACCTTGACCACCGAAGCCGGCACCTTGACCACCAAAGCCGCCTTGACCACCAAAGCCACCGCCTTGACCGCCGAAGCCACCTTGACCACCGAAGCCGCCGCCTTGACCGCCAAAACCACCTTGACCACCGAAGCCGCCAGCACCTTGACCGCCACCAAAGCCACCTGCAGCACCTTGACCACCGAAGCCCGCACCTTGTGGACCAGCAGGCGCGCCAGCAGGACGTGGATTACGTGCAGGTACTACAGTTGAAATTGCATGCTTATAAACCATTTGGCTTACTGTATTTTTTAATAAAACCACGTATTGGTCAAAAGATTCGATATGACCTTGTAATTTAATACCGTTTACTAGGAAGATAGATACTGGGATACGTTCCTTACGGAGAGAATTCAAGAATGGATCTTGTAAAGTTTGACCTTTAGACATGTTATAACTCCAAAAAAAATTAAAAATCAGCGCAAAAACTATCTCTATTTTTCAATTAAAAATTATAAAAAAGATAGTCCCTAAATTTTGCTTTATCCGTGACAGTTTCGCAAGTCTTCTTGAGCCTGCTGTAGCGTAAAATATGTTGTAAATTTATGCTTTTCTTGCAAAGACCTTAACCACGTATATTGACGTTTTGCAAGTTGTCGTGTCGCAAATAAAGCTTTATCCTCCATTTCCCGTTGCTTTTCCTTGGTTTTATCAGCATTTTTTAAGAATTCCATAGCCTGACGATAACCCACTGAACGCATGGAAGGTAAATTTTCATTAAAATCGTATTTTTCAATTAAATTCACAACTTCATTTAAAAAACCGCTTTTCCACATAATTTCCAGACGTTGTTCAATACGCCCATGTAATTCTAACCGATCTGGCATCAGTGCATAATTATGGAAACTGTAACGATATGGTAAGTTTTTAGGTTGTTCTGCCTGTAGTTTTGTAATCGGCTCACCAGTCAATTTAAAAACTTCCAAGGCTCGAATAATGCGCTGCTTGTCGCTAACCTTGAATTTTTCACCGGCAATCGGATCGACTGCACATAATTCTGCATAAACCGCTTCCCAGCCCTCCTGCTCACCCTTGGCTTCAATCTCTGCCCGGATAGCATAGTCTGCACTTGGTAGGTTATCTGACAAACCTTCAAGCAAGGCCTTAAAATACAGCATGGTTCCGCCAACCAGAATCGGGGTTTTACCACGCACATGAATATCATCAATCAGGCGGCAAGCATCTTCGACAAAGTTGGCTGCAGAATACACTTCAAGTGGACTAATAATATCAATCAGATGATGCGGATAGCGCGCCAGTTCCTCTTTAGAAGGTTTGGCTGTACCAATGTCCATTTCCCGATAAACCAGTGCAGAATCGACCGAAATCAGCTCAAATCCCCCTTGCTCATACAGTTCACATGCCAAAGCGGTTTTACCACTTGCAGTTGGCCCCATTAAATTGATGACCGGCAATTGATTGGACATGTAAAACTACTCTCCTCGAGCAAAAAGTTTATCTAGTTGAGCCAATGGAAAGGCGCGCCAAGTCGGACGACCATGATTACATTGACTGGCAAATTCGGTTTGTTCCATCTGCCGTAATAAAGCATTCATTTCAGACAAACTTAGGATACGATGCGCTCGCACTGCACCATGACAGGCCATTCCCGCCAAAATTTGGTCACGCTTCTGCAATAGGCTTTGTGCTTGATCCCCCGGATCTAAATCATTCAATAATTCAGGAATCAGGGCATCGAAATCGGCCTTGTGTAGAATAGCGGGGACGCCGCGCACAATCACTTGCTCATCACCATACTGATCAATTTCCAGACCCAAACGTGCCAACTGCTCTTTCAGCTCTTCGACACGCATCGCCTGCATCCGGCTAATGTTTACGACCTTTGGAATCAGCAGTTGCTGTGATGTCCAGAATTCAGGTTTATCCCAAGCCGATTTCATTTGCTGCAAGACAATACGCTCATGCGCCGCATGCATATCCACAATAATCAGACCTTCGGTATTTTGCGCCAGAATATAAATGCCATGTAACTGGGCAATAGCAATGCCCAATGGATGCTCATCCACTTTAGTGTTTACATGTGTCTGAAAAGACTGCTCAGGGCTGAATATTTCGGTTTCCGAACTTTCTCTGAGCGGTGCTAAATAACTTTGCAAGGCATTATTCAGCTGCTGTGAACCAGAATAAGATTTACGGTAATCTTGGGAATAATGCACTGTTTGTGGACCTGAAGATGCAAAATCGGTCAGCACATCTGAAGTTTCATTTTCACTTAAGGCAGATGTCGTTCTCACCACCTGTGGCTGAGAATGCGCAGTCTGATGCAGGCTGAACTGTTCCTGATAACGCGGTTGCGGGGCTGTCAAACCAGGCTGTTGATCCTGTTTCATCGCCTCGGCCAGATCCGCAGTCGCAGTCTGGAATTGTGCCAGCGTTTCTTTGGCATAATGCCGCACAAACTCGTGTACTTCACGTTGATTCAGGAAGCGAATTTCATGCTTGGTCGGATGGACGTTCACATCGATATTTTCAGGATCAACTTCCAAAAATAGTAAATAGGCCGCATGCTGATGACCATGCAAAATACCGTCATAGGCCATACGCAACGCATGGGAAATAGTTTTGTCTTTGACAATCCGGCCATTCACATAAACATACTGCAAATCAGCCTGTGCACGTGCATCTGAAGGATGACCAAGCCAGCCAGACAAACGCATGTTGATACTGTCTGCATCCATCCAGTAGGCATTTTCAGTAAACTGGCGGCCAAGTAGCTGTTGAACGCGCTGGAAACGTAAAGTGCCACTATCTGCTACAGGTAAATTCAGTTTGATGCTTTCATTATGTTCTAGCACAAAACGGATATCAAAATGCGTTAACGCCATACGGCGCACGATTTCTTCGATATGACCAAATTCAGTGCCCGGTTTTTTCAGGAATTTACGCCGCGCAGGCACATTAAAAAATAAATCCTGAACCCGGATATGCGTCCCTTTTGAAGCCGCGACTGCTTGAATCTCCTGATGATCAAAAGCCGTGCCATTGACTTCTACCTGATAACCAATGCCCTCGTCATTTTGACTGCTGATCATGGTCAGGCGTGAAACTGCTGCTATCGACGCCAGTGCTTCGCCACGAAAGCCCAGACTGCTGATTGCATACAGTTCATCAGCGCTCTGGATCTTGCTGGTGGCATGGCGCATCACTGCCAGCGGCAAATCCTCATGATGAATTCCGCGTCCATTGTCGATGATTTCAATTAAAGTACTACCGCCCTGTTCGACCCGAATGATCAGCTCTGTCGCACCCGCATCAATCGAGTTTTCCAGTAATTCCTTGACCACAGAAGCCGGACGTTCAATCACCTCACCTGCGGCAATCTGGTTGGCAAGTGCAGGATCAAGGGCACGAATACGGCGCAGACTTAAATCATTCAACATGTGAGAATTGGCGCTCCAGAGCTTCTCGTAAGGCAAGATTCGATGAAATCAGGCTTGCAGTACGGCTAAGTTCATCTTCAGATTTTAAAATTTCAATAATCAAGTCAGCTTGCGGAATTTCATCGCCACCTTTGGATGGCCATTCAAATAAAAATAGCGCATTCGGTGTTTCCAGATAATCCCGGATTCCCATCAGTTCCAGTTCATACGGATCATTCAGACGATACAAGTCAAAATGAAAAATATCCTGACCATTAATTTGATAGGGTTCGACCAGTGTATAAGTTGGACTTTTCACTGAACCTTTATGACCCAGCTGTTGCAAATAATAACGCGTTAAGGTCGTTTTTCCTGCCCCTAGGTCACCAATCAGATACACGACCCCCGCAGGGAAATTTTCGGCCAGAACCTTGGCCAGTTTTTGGGTATCGTCTTCATGATTTAAAGTGACATTAAATGAATAAGGCATATTACTCACGACATGATGCAAAAGAATAAATATGATAGCATCGCCACGCTTTAAAAGCCTATTCACCTGTGTGAGAAACTGTGTTTTTTCACAGCATCTGTCCCTTAAGAGGTTAATCTGCCTGCCATGCAACCAACTGTTGAATTTAACCCGCCCATGCTGAATGGGGTCAGTGCCAGTAAAGTGTTTTTGCCAGCCAGTCCGGATGCACCCCTGACAGTTCTTGCTTATTTATGCGCGCAATTTGCGCATATTACAGCAGATGAATGGCAGTCCCGTTTCAACGAGGGTCTGATCTATGATGCTCAGGGCAATCAATTAACTCCAGAAAGTCCATTTCAGGCCAATAGCCACTGTTTCTATTATCGCTTTTTGGCATATGAAGTGCATGTTCCTTTTCAACATCAGATTTTATTTGAAAATGAGCATTTCATGGTGGTCGATAAACCGCATTTTTTGACTATGAGTCCGACCGGACAATATTTGCAGGAAACGTTATTGGTTCGTCTTAAAAAACAAACCGGCAATGAGCATTTGACGCCCATTCACCGGCTGGATCGTGAAACGGCAGGTGTAGTTCTGATTTCCAAATGCGTGGAATCGCGTGGCCTGTATCAGCAGTTATTTGCTACACGGCAGGTGAAGAAAACTTATCATGCGATTGCAGCTTATCAACCTGATTTAAAATTTCCATTGATCACGCGATTAAGAATGGAAAAGGGACAGCCTTTTTATACCATGCACGTGCTAGACGGAACGCCGAATAGCGAGACGGCGATTGATCTGCTGGAACATAATACAGAATGGGCCAAATATGAGCTAAAACCACATACTGGCAAGCAGCATCAATTACGGGTGCACTTGAATTACTTGGGTATTCCGATTCAGCACGATCCCTTTTATCCACAGGTAGCGCACAAGGCGGAAGATGATTTTTCTGCACCTTTAAGTTTATTAGCCAAACATATTCAATTTGTCGATCCGATCACGCAAAAAAGCATGAATTTCAGCTCGCAACTTGAATTGACACTGTAAATCGCTTGTCATTACAGATTATTTTCTAAAATCGGTCGCTTTAAGATTGAATTTCAAACGTAATTGATTAGAATAAAGGCGAAAAGTTAAGTAATTTAAAGCTTTAAAAATATTATGAGAAAAACTGAAGTTTATCAAATTCGCTTGGACTCGCAAGAGAAGAAACAAGCCTTTGCGGTATTTAAGCAATTGGGGATTACGCCAGCTCAGGCCGTGCGTCTTTTTTTCAAGCAGGTGGTGATTACCAAATCGATCCCCTTCTCGATTGAAAACCAGAATATCAATCTGGAACAGCTGATCCGCTTGCGCAAGCTGAAACAAAATGAAGCTAAAACCGAGCAAACTTCGCTTTCTAATTCTGCCCTAAATCTACTAGATGATCAGGAGATCCAGCTGGATGATGATCATCTTGATTTATTTGAAGAACTGAATGCTATTTTGGGTGAAAGCGACAAAATTTAACATTGTTGCATTTCCGAACAATTTCTAAAGCCTGCCACTCATAAACTTCGCTATGCTTGATGCTGATAATCAATAAAAAATTAGCATGGAGTATGCAATGCTCGTACGACGCGCCCAGTCAGCAGACCTGAATCAGCTGGCGATATTATTTGATGAATATCGACAGTTTTATGGTACGTCTTCCAATCCTGAACTCTCTTACCAATTTTTAAAACAGCGTTTTGAAGATGGGCAGACTGTTATTTTTATTAATACCAAAGATGATACCTTTACCGGTTTTATCATCCTGTATCTGGGTTTTTCTTCGGTGGCCTGCTCGACCTATTATATTCTGGATGATGTCTATATCACTCCAGTTTTTCGGCGTCAGGGCGCAGCCAAACAACTGATTGATACCGCGATTTTATTTGCCAAACATGAACAGGCCTTAAGAATCACCCTGGAAACCCAAAAGAATAATTATCAATCGCATAAATTGTACGAATCCATGGGATTTATCAAGGATGATGAATTTCAGACCTATCACTGTTTTCTGAAATAAGTCCTAATTTTTTTAATCACATTTCAAGCGAATAAAAAATTTATTATTCCGAGCGAAATTTGGCCTGCGCCGCCTGTTCCGCATTTAAATACAGCCATTCTCCTTCAGCCAGTTCAGACAAGGCCAAAGCACCTATTTGTGCACGGTGTAACTGTTCAACTTTATTGCCTACGGCAGCTAGCATGCGCTTTACCTGATGATAGACGCCTTGATGAATGGTCATTTGCAGACGGTTCTCAGCCAATCGAGTCACTTCAGTAGCTGCAAAAATCCCTTTTTCATTTCTCAATTCGACACCTTGCTCTAGTTGCTGAATCTGTTCATCCGTGACTGGATCCGCAGTTTGCATCTGATAAACTTTGGCGACATGCTTTTTCGGATGGGTGAGCGCTTGCAGGAACTGTCCATCATCGGTCAGGAGTAGCAGTCCGGTGGTATCCTGATCCAGACGTCCCACACACTGAATTCCCCGATTCAACAGAATGTCATCAAACAGGTCAAACACACTAAAATGATGCGTCGCCTGATGCGAACACTCGTAGCCTTGTGGCTTGTTTAAGGCGATATAGACTTTTTCCCGATAGGTATGACTTTTCCCATAAACCTCGAAATTTAAGTTATTCAAATCCAGTTTATGTTTGGGATTGTCAATCACTTCATCTTGAATTGAAACAGCACCATTTTTAATCAGTTGCTGACAATGCTTGCGAGAGCCGAAACCTTGTGACTGCAACATTTTTTCCAACAGCATCTGTTTATACCTGTATCGAGTGAAGACCTGTGCATTCTATCCTGAAACAGTCCTGAATTTGGTTTCTTCCGCTGTTTTCTAGGTATCATGCGTTGAAAAGCTCTACAATAGCTTTATTTTTCATTCTTTCTCTCCCGCTTATGTCGCAACTTGATCTGAATCTGATTGTTCTTTTGGTTTTACTGGCTTGCGGTATTTTCAGTCACAATAGTGCCGTCACCATTGCTGCAGCGGTGTTAATCGTTTTAAAAATCACGCCTCTCAGCAGTTTATTGCCTTATGTACAGGCGCACGGTTTAAATATCGGCATTATTATTCTGACCATTGGCGTTCTGACACCGATTGCCAGTGGCAAAATTTCAGGAGAAAGTATTCTCAAATCTTTCCTGAGCTGGAAGTCTCTCCTGGCAATCGCCATTGGCGTCTTTGTCGCTTGGCTGGGCGGACGTGGAGTGAAGCTGATGTCGAATCAGCCAGATGTGGTAGCCGGACTGTTATTAGGCACAGTGGCAGGTGTAGCAGTATTACGCGGTGTTCCAGTAGGTCCTTTAATTGCGGCTGGGATTTTATCCTTATTGATTAGTACACAATAATGTTCAAATCATTAGCGCACTTCACCAGTATGCAACGATTTCTCAAACATACATCACATGACCGGAAATATGCAGATCGCCCGTTGATTATCTTACGCTAAGCTCTAAAACAGTGCTTCAGGCTTGCTCAGAAGATCCTATCAAATCAACGGAATATTTATTAATTCGATCTTTCAAAATTCAAGCAAAGGAAAGTGAATGATTTTTAAAAGCGGTGACCTGATAAAAATCAGAAATTCAATAAATGACACCTACCAGTCTAATCTTTCAAAGCATAGACCAAACTTTCTACCATCTGACCATTTTCCAAATATACTTTAACCGGAATACGTTGATATTCATCGCCTTCAAATACATCCAGCTCATTCCAATATTTAGGGAGATTCTCGGATATGAATACATAACCGGTAACAGTCTCTCCCGAATCACTGAGCTGAATACCCGGACTGCCCAGCTCAGCACCCCAACCGCGCTGCTGCAAATGCCCACGAATATAACCGGCTTTCCAGCTTCCCCCAATCCGTTCCATCACATGGGCATTGGGTTGCTGCGGACGAAGCGTGCCGTATACGAATAAACTGTGCATCTTAAGAACTCTTAAACATCATTTTGATGATTACTCTACAAATAGTAGTGCTAGACGCACCTGGTCATAAGCCATTTTAGGCGTAGTCAATTCCACAATCGGACGCAGCTTAATAGAACCGTCATCATTAAAATGTTCCGAATTTTGACGCTTGGTCAAGCGTTTATAAATCTTGCGCACCTGCTCCACGACCTCTTCACCCGGATGTGCCAGCGAGATATCCAGCCCCTGCTCTTTATGCAAACGCCCCAAATGATTGATGATGGTTGCCGGGGTCAAACCACGTTCAGTCGCGATATCGGCAATTTCATAACCTTCTTCAAACAGTTCACGCGTTTCGTCTAGCGTTGCAGCGGCATAGCTTTGCTTACCCCCATTCTTGGAAATTTTCTTCTCATTGCGCTGGATTTCAACTTCATTCAAAGTCCCGCCACAATGTCGGATAAAGGCCTTATGCTGTGCCGTCAAATCGACATTTTCAAAATTCGCTTCGGCTTCATCAGAAAGTTCCTGAAAACGGCGATCGGCTTTAATCGCCAGACTATCGAGCTCCAAAGCCTGTTCATTAAAGCCTTTTAAACGTAAGCCATTTAAGCTTTTTAAACGGGACAAGGCGACATAGCCCTGGCCTTTTTCAAAGGTATGACTCAGATCAATCTCAGCAGCTTCCAGGGTCATGCCTTGTGATTTATGAATGGTAATTGCCCAAGCCAGACGCAATGGAATCTGCTGGAAACTGGCAATGGTTTTACCGGCCTCATTGTCTACCGACCAGGTTTCAGGCTCAACCACCAGTGTAGTACCATCGGTCAATTTGACTTTAGGCAGCACACCATATTCATCATCCTCTTCAAAACTGATGACTTCGCCCAGACTGCCATTGATATAACCCATATCAAAGTTGTTTTTTACAAACATGACTTTGGCATGTTTTTTCAGGGTTAAAGCTTCAGGCGCTCGCACTGACGATTTTAAGGTTTCGATCAGCTTTTCATTGCCATCGCATTGTGCATCAAACTGACGCGGATCATTGTCAATTTCATTTAGATGCTTAAAGTTAATACTGTCTACATCCATATTATGCGTATACAGGCGCGTATAGGTATCGCCGATTTCTTGATGTCGGGTTGCCTGTAAAGCCGTACGATGTTCATGGCTAATCGCCTGTGCACGAATCGCGTTCAGGATGTCATTCAGATAATCATTGCCCTGACGATGCTGCTCGGTCAGGTAACAGACGCGAAACTTGGCTTCAACCCACGCATCTGACATAAAGCAGAATTTGTCCCGGTTGCGCTCATCATTTTTACCAACTGGTGGCAACTGGAAAAAGTCACCCGCCACAATCACCTGAATACCGCCAAAGGCTTCATCGCTGTCTTTGAAATATTTCAGCACCTGATTCACCAGATTCAGCTGCTTGGCATGCAACATGGAAATTTCATCAATAATCAGGACTTGGGCATTTTCCAGATGTTCTTTTAAGTATTTGCGCTCTTTCATCCGCTTTAAGTCTTCTTCAGACAAAAAGTCTTTAATACCAATGCCTGCCCAGGTATGAATGGTCATACCGTTCATATGTGTGGCTGCAATACCAGTAGATGCAGTAATGGCAACGGCGACCTTACGTGCCTTTAAATAATTAATATATTGATTCAGCGTATAGGTTTTTCCTGCACCGGCAGAACCGGTTAAAAAGACATTTTCTCCTGCTTTGAGTAACTTAAGGGCAGTTTCCTGTTTCATAAGAGCAATACCGTAAAAGAACGGCTATAGCCTAACGATTTTTAGCGGAAAAGTTAAGCGTCATGGAGGAAAACAAGCTGTATTGAACTGTCAGGCCTGCAAGTTGAGCCAGTTAATAAAATGCATGGCGATATTGCTGTATTCAGCTTCTGCTTTCTGGTTGTTCGGATATTCCAGCTGATCAAAAATCACCTGCCCATTCACCAATTGACACCCCAAGATCAAGGGTAGGCGCACAGCCGGATGAGACATGCGAAAGGCCACATACTGCCCTTCCACAATTTGCTGGGCATAGCTTGCCGCCAGACAGTTCCTGAAAATTTTAGATTCCTCTAAAATCCGCTCCAAAGTTTTAAGCTCTTCAAAACGCCAGTTGAAATACAGTAAAAATGAAACCTGAGTGATTGGTGTCCAGTTCACCAGTGCAAACTGTTTTTTCAGCTTGGCGATCATTTCCTGCTTTTGAATCTGATCATGCCAGACGACCGCCTGATTAAACAAACTGGTCCAGCTCAGGTTTTTCGGTATTTCTGTATGACTGGAAAAATACTCTACTAGATAGTCACGCACATAACTGTCAAAAAGCGACTCACGTACATGCCCGCTTTGCAAATAAAACAGCTGCCTGAACTCAGTAAAAGGAATGCGATAGCGGTGCAGAACATTATAGAAATCACGGTTCTGCTGGCTTTGAGGCTGAATATACACCAGAACCTCATCTGGTAAATGCGCCGTAATTTTATATAAATGCTGCATATAAGCCTGCATCATCCGGCTCAAGTTCAGGTAAACCTTTTTGGTCAGCTGATCATCCATTTTGACTACATTGCGCAGCAGCTCCATCCATTCGTCCAGATACAGAATTGACGGACTAATCGCAATCCGCTGATCCTCGATCGATTGGCGTGTGCCTTTTAATACCACCGCCTGATTATGCTGGTGCTGAAACCAGTCATGCTGGATCGCATATTCATGCATGCTATGAATAAACAGTCGCGCCGAGACATATTGAAAATATTGTAAGGTCGCCAGAATAATCTGCGGATGAATATGATGGCTGTCTACAAAACTTAGGGCCGTTACTGCGACCCGCACACTGCTATGCTGGATATTATTACTGATCCAGTCCAGTACCTCGGCCGATTGCTTAAAGATCCAGTTCACGGCACGATGACAGTCAAAAAGTGGCAATCGGGCTACTTTTTTCTGCCATAAATACGGATGATTTTCCAGGAAATTCCGTTTGGATAATAAATCATCCCGATGCCACACGTCCCGGTTCATCAGACGGACAAAACCGAGCAAGTTGCTCTGCTCCTCAGCATGCCGATACAGCAAACAGATATCATCAGTATGATCATTCAGTTCATGCAGATTAAAGCGCTCTTCAAAAGACAGTGACATAATCCGGAACATCGCCGGAGGCAAAAACTGCGCGGCGCTAAAACAGAACTCATCCAGACTGTCCATCAATGACTGGATCGACAGGAATTCAGCCTGCTGTAGACACTCCAAAGAAAAAGCCTGTTGCAAGCTTTCAAGAATCTGCTCTGGAATTTCGTTTCCATGCTGCACAAAGTTTTGCATGATGGGTGTTATGTATAGTCCGGCTTTAATCAGCTGCTGGTCGATAATCTCAGCCTGAACAACCGACATCTGTCGCAAAAATTCGAACACCCGTTCCGGGCCATTAACCCAGGCATAGACCTGAGCCAGGATAAGTTGACGTAACTGTTTGGCTTTGTCGCGTAAATACAGCGAATGCTGTGGTTTTAAATCCCCGGTCAGGAAATAGATATCCTGTAAAAAGAATTCCTCTAGCGCTTCTGCTTTGTATTTCTGGAAATAAAAATGTGTATCGACCAAAGCAGGTGCAGTTCCAGAGTCTAGTGCACGTGGAGCATGAAACTGGATATGAAACTGGATATGAAACAGGCCATCCACCAATTCAATCCGGTGTTGATCCTGCTGAATTTTTATTAAATTTTGTGCATTCAGATGACCAATCATCGCCATCTGGTCAAGATAAAGCTGGTTCAGCTCTGGAGAAATCCGTAAACATTGTTGTGCCAATAACCTTAAAGATGCTACCAAGCTTTCCTGTTCCATACGTGCACCTCGGTCATCTTAGAATCATCTTATTTTTATATTGGATCATGCTGAGTCCTTGATCGCCAATCAGTGAACACTTAAAAATACATTATGGCATCACTTGCACTATAAAACCGTCCATGCATCCACATTGCTAAAAATAAAACATCTCAATAGATCATAGCCTAGATTTTACAGGAAGAATTTTTCTTTTTTAGTCTTGCTGACGTAGCACCTTAAGCTCGACCAAGCCAGTATAAATATGTTGCTGCAAGCTGTGCCGAAATGCGATCAGCTCTTCCTGAGTCTGAACCTGAGCAATCGATTGTCGCGGCATAAACTGAAAATAAAATGGCAGGCGTTTTGGGAATAATCGTTTAGGCAAAGATGGAATCACATCGCCCTGACGTAGTAATTTGTTGAGTTGTGGTACTTTGAGGAGTTTTTGAAAATATTTATGCTGGATGATCTTATTGGCATCAAAGCCGATCTCATAGACTTCATCCCCACCGAGCGCGGCAAAAGGGACAATATCATAGTTGAATTCCTGAGCCAGCTTTAAAAATCCGTAACGCTGCTTCCAGATCAATTGATACTGTTCACCCTGACGTTTGAGTACTTCGCGCCCCCCTCCCGGAAAGACCAGAATAGAATAACCCTGCTGCATCACAGCACGTACATAATGCTGGATGCCATCGACTGCCCCAAACTTCTTCACGGCGTCACGCCATAAGGGCACATAAAAATGGCTATGATCCGCAATACTGACCACAGCCACTTTATGTTCGTTATAAAGGTAATCAATCAGCATCGGCGAATCAAAGATCCCGTACATGGAATGATTACCGACATACATTGCAGGCCGACTGGCATCAATATATTCAGCCCCTAAAAAGGTAGGGGTAAAATATAATTTGGATAAGGCACTTAAGCGTCTAATCCATTGCCCATCATGTTTGACCTGCAAGTTGTCTGCTCCCTATTGACTCCGGATTATGCCACGCGCTTTTGAACCAGAATCGAACCTACCGAATAACCCGCACCAAATGAACATAACACGCCGTATTCACCATCTTCAACTTCATGTGCAGTACGGTGCAAGGCAATGATCACCCCAGCAGAAGAAGTGTTGGCAAACTCATTCAGAATGATCGGTACCAAACCAGGTTTGGCATTTTCTTTACCAACGACCAGTTTCAGGATCAGTTCATTCATGCTGGCATTGGCCTGGTGTAACCAGAAGCGTTTAACACCTGTCGGCTCAATCTGATTCTTTTCCAGTTGCGCAGTAATCATTTTCGCAACCAGTGGACAGACTTCTTTAAATACCTTACGACCATCCTGACGGAAACGTTTGTCGTCAATGTCAGCATTTTCAGAGATATTCAAGAAACCAAAGTTATTGCGGATGTTATTCGAGAACTGGGTAAATAGCTCAGAATCAAGAATTTCAAAACCGGTTTTGCTGTCAGTATTTTCAATAATTGAAGCGGTTGCCACATCACCAAAAATAAAGTGACAGTCACGTGAACGGAAATCGGTATGTGCAGAGGTAATTTCCACATTCACCAATAACACACGGCGCGCGCCTGCTTTGATCGCATCATAAGCCTGTTTCAGACCAAATGTTGCTGCAGAACACGCTACGTTCATGTCATAGGCATAGCCTTTGATACCTAGAGCGGTTTGAATCTCGATGGCTACGGCAGGATAAGCACGTTGCAAATTCGAGCATGACAGGATCACGATATCAATATCTTCGGCAGTCACACCGGCATTTTCCATCGCCTGCTTGGCTGCGATTACACCCCATTCTGCTTGCAATGAAATTTCATCATCTGCACGTTCACGTAAATTTGGACGTAAGCGTTTTGGATCAAGAATACCTGATTTTTCTACAACATACCGGCGTTGTACGCCAGACGCTTTTTCAATAAACTCTGCGCTAGAACCACGACGCGCTTCAACTTCGCCTGCAGCGATTTTATCAGCATTTTCGTGATTAAACAGTTCCACATAAGCATTTAAACTTTCAACTAATTCTTCATTGGTGATGACATGTTCCGGATGGAATAAGCCCGTACCCGTAATGCGGATGCCCATGTAAAATTCCTTATCTGAATTACCTATATCTTAACTGATTCCAAGACGATCCCATACTTTTTGCAAGCGAGTTGGAGACACGGGTGCTTTTGTTTTCATCGGTTGTGAAAACAATGAGATTCTTAACTCCTCGACCATGAAATACAATTCTTTCAGACGAGGGTCATCTTTAAACTTGAATAATTTTTCCATCCATTGATCAATTTGGTCAATGGCGGAATTGTCCCTTTGTAGATTATTGGGCAAGCGCTCTAAACGCAAGATCAAGGCTTTCAAATAACGTGGAAATTCGCTCCATACATCGGAAGGTTTACGATATACAAAGTCAGAAAGGCTCATTAAATCAAGCTGATCTTCAATATCATTGATATTTTTTTCAAACACAGAATGGTCTAAAACCAATAATTTCCGGCGGATTTCCTGCCACTGGATATAAATATCCGTGATCTCTTTCAGGGCAACCTGGCCATAAGTCAGGAAAGATTTTTTTACATCTTCAACTATCTTTTGGAACTCTTGCGCATTGACAGGCAGCTCATTAATGGACATATGTAGTGTGGCATAAACTAACATTTGTTCCAGTTGTCCCTTGTCACCGAGTGGTGAATAAGCCAGCGCTAGAGGTTTGGAAATCTGTTTTTTCAACTGGCGGGTTAAGTCTCCGAGTTGCATATGCACCAGTCGGATCACCCCTTCACGATGTTTTTTGACCGCTTCAGCCTGATCATTGAAAGTCTGAATCACTACACCCGATTCATCTTTCTGCTCCAAGGCAGCAAAAGCTTTGGTCGGAACCAGCGCCTGATATTGCTTGACCACGACACCGGTGACTTTTTGCGAGGCTTCAAATACAAAGCTTTCCGGGAAGGTTTTAAATTCACCTTTAAGCTGTTTAACCGGACTATGCGTTTCAGTGCGGCAACGTGCTTTCAGCTCAGCAAGATCACGCCCCTGCTCAATAACACGGCCTTTTTCATCAATAACTTTGATAAATGGCAACAGATATTGGTCTACCCGGTCAAAACTGAAATCTTTCTCAGTGATTTGATCGCCTCGCAGCTGAAATGCCAAGAAACTAAAAATATGTTTCTGTAAATCCTGCGCATCTACTTTTGCCATGAGTTTTCGTGCAGTATCCGGAATCGGCACCAGATTACGGCGCTTATCCTTCGGCAAAGCTTTTAGCAATGCTTCAATCAGATCCAGACGCCAGCCCGGAATTCCCCATGACCAGATCCCTTCATCGACCTGTGCCAAGGCTTGCAGTGGAATTTTAACTGTCGCGCCATCTTCATCATGACTCGGGTCAAAACGATAGGTTGCAGCCAGACACAGACTACCATTCTGCAAATAGTCTGGGAATTGTTGTGTGGTTGGACGGTCATTCAGCCACAGCGCATCATCATCAACAAATAAATAATGCGGATTCTGGGGCTCTACTGTGGCACGCCAGTCTTCAAAAGTACGACGGCTAGCCACTTCAGGCGGCACTTTCGAGGCATAGAATTGGTAAATGGTTTCTTCATCAACCACCAGATCACGACGGCGCAGCTTGTCTTCTACTCGCTCGACTTCTTCCAGTTTAAGCAAGTTATGCTTTAAAAATGGTGGAGTAATCCCTAGATGACCGGTAGTTAAAGCATCCCGCAAGAAAATTTCATGCGCGGCCGCCTGATCTACTTTTTCATAATTAATCTGACGTTTCGGCTCAATAATCAGACCAAACAGGGAAATCTGGTCATAGGCATTCACTACACCAGCTTTTTTCGACCAGTGCGGTTCAAAATAATGATGTTTGAGCAGGTCACGCGCGGCCAGCAGAATCCATTCCGGTTCAATCTTGGCAAGGGTACGCAAATACACCTGGGAAGTCTCGACCATTTCAAAGGCCATCACCCACGGCGTATTGGTCTTGTGCAAGGTAGAAGCCGGGAAAATCCGAGCTTTTTGCTGACGTACTGCCATAAAGACATTACGCTCATCGGTCTTATTGGCGATAAACGATAACAGACCGGTCAACAAGGCACGGTGCAGATTCTCATAACTGGCTTTCTTTTCATTAAATGACAGTTTTAAACCCTTAGCCAACTCCACCAGCTGCTCATGAGTTTTCTTCCATTCACGTAAACGCAGCCAGCTCAGGAAGTGATTACGCGCAAAAGTACGGCGCTTATTTTCACTCATGCTTTCGCGATTATTGTGTAGCGTTTCCCAAAGCTTGATATAGAACAGGAAATCAGAATCGGCTTCACGGAATAGTGCATGTTTCTGATCCGCCTGCATCTGCTTGTCCGCAGGGCGTTCACGTGGGTCCTGAACTGCAAGTGCGGCCACAATCACCAGCACTTCATTCAGCACGCCAAAATGTGCACCACCAAGAATCATGCGGGCCAGACGTGGATCGATCGGCATTTTCGCCATTTGCTGACCGATCTTGGTTAAGCCACTGCTTTGAAGTCTCCCTTTCTCAAAGGGAGATTTAGAGGGATTTGCTTGATCATCTTCAGTTTTAGGAGAATTTTTCTCAGCCATTGCCCCCAGTTCAATGAGGAGCTTGCGGCCATCATTGACCAAACGATGATCTGGTGGTTCGATGAAATCAAAATCTTCGAGTGAACCCAAGCCCAGACTTTGCATCTGCAAAATTACAGATGCCAGGTTGGTTCGCTTTATTTCTGGTTCGGTAAACTCAGGACGGCTCAGGAAGTCTTCCTCAGAATACAGACGTATACAGACACCCGGCGCAATACGACCACAACGACCTTTACGCTGGTTCGCGGCTGCCTGAGAAACGGCTTCAATTGGTAGACGTTGCACCCGTGAACGATAGTTATAACGCGAAATACGGGCAAAACCGCTATCAATCACATACCGGATATTCGGAACGGTTAAAGCTGTTTCTGCTACGTTGGTGGCAATAATAATGCGTCGCCCGCCACCAGAAGGATTAAAGATTTTCTGCTGTTCGGCCAGCGCCAGACGCGCATATAAAGTTAATACTTCCGTATGGCGTGGCCCATGTTTGATCAGGGTTTCCTGTAACTCGCGAATTTCCTGCTCGGTACTGGCAAAAATCAGGATATCGGCATGTTCGGGATGACCTTTTTCCTGTGCATCCTGAAAGCATTCTTCGACTGCTTTGACCACAGCGCGAGGCAGGTTTTCTTCAAAATCATCAAACTCATCATCATCACTACCGCCAATGCTCATTTCCGAGATCGGGCGATAACGCAGCTCTACCGGGAAGCTGCGGCCTTCCACTTCAAAAATTGGTGCACCATTAAAGTAACTGCTAAAACGGTTTACATCCAGGGTTGCTGAAGTAATGATGACTTTCAGATCGGGACGACGTGGCAATAGCTGCTTCAGATAACCCATAATGAAGTCGATATTCAGCGAACGTTCATGCGCTTCATCAATAATAATCGTGTCATATTTGGTCAGGTATCGGTCATGCGTCAGTTCGGCCAGTAAAATACCGTCTGTCATCAAACGCACAATTGAGTCTTGCGAACCCTGTTCCGTAAAACGTACTTTAAAGGAAATTGATTCACCGAGTTTTTCGCCAACTTCTTCGGCAATACGCTGTGATACGCTGCGGGCTGCCAGTCGACGCGGCTGGGTATGTCCGATCATTCCGGTCAGGCCACGTCCAGCCAGCATAGCAATTTGCGGTAACTGGGTGGTTTTACCAGAACCGGTTTCACCAGCTACAATAATAACCTGATGCTTTTGAATCGCGGTAATCAGCTTGTCAGCATACTGGGTTACCGGCAGATCCTGATTTAGCTTGATGTTCGGAAGACGCTCAAGCCGTTGCCGTACTTTCAGATTGGATTTTTCAAATAATTCCTGATACTGCTTAGCATCTGCGTCTTTCCCTTTTTTCAGTCGATTTAAACGGTGACGGTCACGCGCCATTATCCATTGATCTACATTTAAATGACTCTGCACAGAGAAAACACCCACATCAAAAAACCGGAAAGGTTTATTTTACTTGGTTCATTAGATTTCAGATAGTCGTAGTTCTGTTAAGTGCCGGACAAATTAGCTTTGGCTGCCTGATTTCTCTCAATTCCGCACTATAAACCTGTCAAAATATCTAAATGACACGCATAAGTTTCCCTGATTAGATTTAATCATAAGTCCAAGTTTGGAATTGATATTTAAATTATTTTGTGGAAATTATGCTTTTTTCCGAATTGACCCTTGAATTTTTTGGTTTCAACATCATGTTTGCTAGCACGAGGAAAAAGAGATAATTTTGTCATCAGGCCATCATCTTGATGCTGCTCAATGAACAAAGCGATTTTGCCAAAGTGGCGCGTTTTTACTTAATTCGGTTTTTCCGATGTTTGTAATGTAAAAATACCATTTTAGCATCAACCAAAATTTCGATACTCTTATTCAAAATCAAAGACTACCTCAATCATGGAGACAATGATGAGCTTAATTAATACTGAAGTTAAACCATTTAAAGCAACTGCATTCCAAAACGGCAAATTCATTGAAGTTACTGAAGCTGACCTGAAAGGCAAATGGTCTGTTGTATTCTTCTACCCAGCTGACTTCACTTTCGTTTGCCCGACTGAACTTGGTGACCTTGCTGACAACTACGCTGAATTCCAAAAACTAGGCGTTGAAATCTACTCAGTTTCTACTGACACGCATTTCACTCACAAAGCTTGGCACGATTCTTCAGAAGAAATCAAAAAAATCCAGTATGTAATGGTTGGTGATGCAAACTGGACTCTTGCTAAAAACTTTGACGTATTAATCGAAGCTGACGGCCTTGCTGATCGTGGTACTTTCGTGATCGATCCAGAAGGTAAAATCCAAATCGTTGAAATCAACGCTGGTGGTATCGGCCGTGACGCTCAAGAACTTCTTCGTAAAGTTAAAGCAGCTCAGTATGTACACGCTCACCCAGGCGAAGTTTGCCCAGCTAAATGGAAAGAAGGCGATGCAACTCTTGCTCCTTCAATCGACCTAGTGGGTAAAATCTAATTTTAATTAGATTGAACTGATTCAAAAAAACCACGCTTTTTAGCGTGGTTTTTTATGGTTTGAACTTTTATGTCAGTGCAATACTGGATTTTATTTTTTTAAATTATTTTGTTAGGACTTTAAATATTGCAGTCCTATTTCTTTCTTGATCCATCATATAAAAATTCAGGCATATCTTTTGCTTCGCTTTCTCATAATCCTTACCGATTCTTACAATTGAGCTATACATCTGCAGAGCCATATGGCATAAGTTCAAATGATAAGATAAGAAATATTCAGTGGAGGAACGCATATGCAAAAACTGCTTACCGTGATTTCTTGGAAATACAATCCCTCAAGCCGCCACCTGAAAATTGTATACAGTAATGGTCATGCCGAGCTGTATCATCCCGTACCTGAATTTATTTATGACAACCTGTTAAGACGCCAAGACAAAGCCGCATTCGTAGAAAAGTATCTCGAATATAATTTACATTTTAATAAAATTTGCATGGATTGAAGTGAATCCATTTAACGAAATCCCACCATCAGCAAACCTGCGCCTATGGGTACACTACTCATGATAAAACGTGGGTCTTGCTGAATTAAGGCAATAAACTCTTCGACTTCTGCTGCATGTGAAATGACATTATCAACTACCAGTAACCCGCCCTTTGCTTTAAGTAATCGACTCAAATGTGGCCAGTAACTGACATAATCATCGCGTTCAGCATCTAACAGGATAAAATCAAATATTTCCTGTTCTGCCTCCAGATAAACTTGAGCATCAATCACTTTAAAATTGATTAAGTCTGCAAGATCTATTTCTGTCGCATATTGCTTTGCCTGAGTAACCCGTTCTGCATCAACTTCAAGTGTTGTAATCATGGCTTGAGTCTGCCGAGCCGCTTCTGCCAGCCATAAGGTGGAATAACCAGTAGAGGTGCCAATTTCCAGAATATTTTTGGATTGTTGTGCACGAATCAGCATAGACAAAAATTGACCGGATTCTGGCTCTATATTCCGGTATCGGTGCAGGCGATCTGCCTGCTTAAGATCATGCCTATGAAATTTTTCATATAATTCTTGCATGAATATTTCAAATTCATCTGAGTTTTGCATCACTCTTCCCTGAGTCTGTTGGGCTTAAAGTGCCTGAATCAATTTAAAACGCTCCACTTCACGATCATCGTTGGTGGTAATGGTTTCAGTGAACATCGTTAAAGGACGTACCCAAATTGAATAATCCCCATAAAGACATTGATAAACTACCAGCTTTTCTTCAGTTTCACTGTGCGTGGCGACATGGAACACCTGATAAAGCTGTCCCTTATAATGTTGATAAATACCGCGTCGTAATTCCATCATTCAAGTCTCAAATATCTTGTTTTAATCTTAGCTGAAAATCCTTATTCTTGCTCTAAACTACTTGAAAATTAATCTTTCACCCCCATATAGAACTTTGAAATTAATGATGAATTTTTCAATAAATCTGCAAATCCGATCAACAAGATAAAAACAAACTGTTTTACCTATTTATTCAATTCATTTAATATCTTATTATCAAATAAACATTTACTCCTTTGGAGACGTTAGCAATGTTAGACCAAAATACTTCAGCTCAACTTAAAACCTTATTAGAACGCCTGGAAGGCCCGATTGAACTGGTCGCGACTTTAGATGGCTCTGACAAATCAGCCAAAATCCAGGAACTGGTTGCCGAAGTGGCTGCACTGTCTGACCTGGTCACTGCACGCTTTGACGGGACCAATGCACGTGCGCCAAGTTTCGGGATTGCCAAACAAGGTGAGGAACCGCGTGTGTTCTTTGCAGGCTTGCCAATGGGCCATGAGTTCACCTCACTGATCCTGGCATTGTTGCAAACCTCAGGTTATGCACCGAAAGTTTCAGATGAAGTTCTGGCGAATATCAAGAGCCTAGGTGTTCAATCTAATTTCGATGTATTTGTATCCTTAAGCTGCCATAACTGTCCGGATGTGGTTCAGGCACTCAACCTGATTGCCATTTA
>SPVA01000006.1 GCA_013530545.1 Acinetobacter lwoffii | reverse complement strand
CCTTGTCATATTTACGTGAAATCGGACGCAAAACATTGAGGGCAACTTCATGTGCTTGATCAATCAAAAGCTTAAATTTTTTTGGAGTTTGTAGATTCATCATTGTTCTTCTTTATGTTTTGATCAGGCATGCAAGCCAGAATGGAGAATGGCAGTGGCTCTCAGGTCTCTA
The DNA here is from genome assembly GCA_013530545.1 of Acinetobacter lwoffii. GTDB lineage: Bacteria > Pseudomonadota > Gammaproteobacteria > Pseudomonadales > Moraxellaceae > Acinetobacter > Acinetobacter lwoffii_G. Next base: position 40,525 of record SPVA01000006.1, on the reverse strand, counting down.
TACCAACGCTCTACCGGATGTTCTTTGGTAAAACCATGACCACCCAAAATCTGTACACCATCGGTGCCTATTTTCATGGATTTTTCTGCGCAGAGTAGGCGCGCCAGATAAGCCTCACGATGAAAATCTTGACCGGATTCAGCCAGACTGGCGGCATTCAAGATCAACATTTGCATAGCGTCAATTTCAATGGCCATATCGGCAATCATAAAGGCGACACTCTGACGATGGGAAATCGGTTCACCAAAAGCGATACGTTCATTGGCGTATTGCACACAGTATTTTTTGACTGCTTCACAGGTGCCCACCGCCATCGCACACCACATTAAATTTCCCAAATCTATGAATGCACGATAATCAAAATCCGCATCTCCTAGACGATGTGCCGGAGTATTTTCAAATTTGAGCGTGACTGTTTCAGTAGCTTTTAATCCCATAGCCGGCGATTTTTTTGCAGTAACGGTACTGTCTCGTTGCACCACAAAGACCTCAGCTCTGCCATCTAGATCAGCACTGACCAGATAGAGATCGGCACTTTCTCCCAAGAGCACCAATGTCTTTTGACCTCGAATCAGATAATGTCCCTGATGTGCAACAGCCTTGGTTCTAAGTTGCTCCGGGTTAACTGCAAAGGTGGCCTTTAACTCAGGATTCTCTGCGAAAGCGCCCAGATATTCTGACTGAATCTGCTCTGAGCCCCAGCGGGTAATGGCGTTAATGACACTAAAAGTCGAAAGTAAGCCAGCCGTCAGACTGAAATCACCCTGAGCCAAATGTTGAGCGATTAAAATATTGCTAACTATATTCTGTTCCGATGCAACGCCCCCCAATGCTTCAGGCAGGGCATAGAAATTCAAACCTAAATCAGTGCTGTATTGCCAGAGTTCATGGGGAAATAATTCATGCTGATCTGCATCATGTGCCAATGGATATAGCACCTCTTTAGCAAATTGCTGCATGGCATTACAGGTCATTTGCTGTTCTTCAGTCAGATTCAGATCAAATAAGGATTTGGACTGATGCGGCAGACGCTGTTTTTGAATCTTCTGGCCAGATTTCAGGATTTTCTGGGTTTGACTTAAGGTTTTGAATCCTGCTTTTGAACTTTGATAAAGTGATTTTTCTACAAATTTACGCAGTTTTAATTGATCTAATACTTCGCTACCCGCGATTTTGGTCAGTATGGACAAGCCAAATCCTTGGGCTTTATTCACCATATTATTCATTTTGATTATCCTAAAGGTGTTGTCACGTTATTTTTTTAATACTGACATGCACTCAGAGATAAAACTATGTCATACCTGACATGAATGAGTGACAATTTTTAGGTTTTTGGGATTGAAGAAAGGGACGAATAAATCAATGAAAATTAAAAGAAAGATAAAAACACAAAAAATCCATTTTGGATAAAAATTGACCCGAATGACAAAATCATCCGGGTCTTTTTGATGCAGGTTTTATTTTAAGAGAGATGATGTTTAATCATGGCACGCACATTGGTTTTGGCATCAATCACGGTCATAAAGGTGTAAGCACCAATAAATTTACGGCTAATAAACATAAATTCCTTTGGTGGAACACTGAAATAACGTGAAGCCATAGATCTCGACGCCTGTTGCATCACACGGCTATGCAGCTGGCTTTTTTTCCAGTCATAGCGATTATGTTCATCCATGATGCCAGCTGGCAATTCTTGATTATTTAGCGGTGAACTAAACGCTTCGGTAGCTAATAAGAAGACCTTGGCCATATCGGGTTTGATGCTTTGCGGAATCGAATCAAAAAACTCATAACCAGTCATCGCCTTGACCATCATATCCGAGTCATGATGATAGCCTGCCTGAATCAGATTACGTGCAACACTGAGCAGATGCTGGTCAAACTGACGGATCGCGCCAAAGTCGAGCAGAATGATCTTGTCGTGCACATCTGCGCCATTGCCCAGACGAACCAGATAGTTACCAAAGTTCGGATCGGTTTGCATCTCGCCCCATTCGAAGATTTCACGCACTGCAATTTCCAGAGAGGCTTCACCTAACTGGTTGCGGCGTTCTTGGGGTAGGGACAAAATCACCGGGCTATTGATCGGCACACCGCGTTCGAAGGTCATGCACAGCACACGATCAGAGCAATATTCATTAATAATGGTTGGGACGATATAGCGCGGATCATCTTTTAATCGGGCAGCAAAACGACGCGTGGTATCTGCTTCAATCTGATAATTTACTTCACGATGCATCATCTCACGGACTTCATCGAACCATTGGTCGAATTCGCGGGTCTGCGGTACGATACGGGTCAATTTCAGCATGTTTTTAAACAGGCTCATATCCGAATCAATGGCTTCTGCCACACCCGGATACTGAATTTTTAACACCAGTTCCATGCCATCGGATTTTCGGGTAGCGCGATGTACCTGTGCCAAAGAAGCTGTGCCCAAAGGTTCATGATCAATGGTGAGATCGTCGAGTTTTGAACCGAGTTGTTGCTGTAACTGGGTCTTGATGGCTGGCCATGCCAATGCCACCGTCTGATTGTTCAGGGTATTTAGAGCTTGAGTGACTTCTTCTGGCAGAAAATGCTCACCATATAGCGCCATCATTTGGCCAATTTTAACGATAGACCCTTTCAGCTTGCCAATTTCCGCTACCAGATAATCGGCCTGTTCTTTCATGGCTTTTTTACGTTTCTTTTCTTTTTCTTCTTCGCTCGAGAACATGGAGCTTGCACTAGAAGCCGCCCAACGCGTGCCTGCCAGCAAGGATGCCTTCGCGATCGATAAGCGTCGATCCATAGAGGAGGTTTTCAGTTGTTTAAGCTTATCGTTCTGATCTGACATGTAAACTCGATCCTTTCATCATCAGCATGAAGCAGAATAAATCATTGTAAGGGATAGTAGCGTTTCTGCACGTATTAAAAAAGTTTAAGCCGCTGAATTTATAGTAAAAGCTAGGCAAGCTTTCATTTATTCACCAACTTGTATCAGTTTAGGCAGGGCATTATGCCATTTGAAATTGGATTTTTAATTCAGATCGTTGTTGTAACTGTTGTTTATTTGTTTGAATATGTTGATGAATCAGGCGCTGTACGCTGTCATGCATGAAGCCTAAAGCATAGCCTTTTACAATCACAATACTTGGCAAGCCAAAAAATAGATATTTAGCATCGTCCAATGTCGCATCGGTAAATACGCCATGTTGCATTAAGGTCGACTGCAAAAATACCTTTTCTTGCTGCACCTGACTGGAGGCTTGATCATTCCAGTAATTCTGGCGCATCGCCATAAGATTATTGTGCTTATAGCTCATAGATCTGGGCTCATTTGAAGATTGAGTGCGGATTATATGTGGGTCATGTGCCAATTTTCAATTGTGCAACTGTTTAATCTTTCAGTCCTAGAAATGCATAGGATTTTTGTCCGGACTGCGTTAATATCAGTGGATAATTTAAACAATATTGATTGTTAAACATTTATTGGGATTGTACCGGTTTCGGTCAAGGGGAAGTTATGCGTCTTGCATGGTTTTTAGTTGCAATTTTTGCGGGTACTGCGGTTCAGACACAAGCTGCTGTTGGGTATTCCAAGGAATATACACAGTGCATGAATTTTAGTTATGGTAATACACCCAAAGCGGAAAAATGCCTGGAAAAAGAGCTGAAAGTTCACAATAAACGTCTGAAGAAAAACTATAAAACTTATCTTAAATTAAATCCGAATCAGACCGCCGCCATTCGCAGTCAGCATGTATTGTGGGAGCGTAAACTGGCCCAGCAATGTAATTTTAGAATGTCAGGAAAATATGCCAAGCAGCAGCAAGGTCAATGTATGTTGGCTTTAATTATGGATCAGGCCAATCTTTATCAATCCCGCTCTTATGCGTCCGGGTTCCGATAAATAGTCATAGCATTAATATGGCCATTTAACAGAAACATCTCTGAATAAAGTCAAAATTTATAATCATAATCGCTCACAAAAACAGGAGTTTTATAATTTTTGTGGACATAGAGAATTCGTGTTTTTCATGCTTTTAGCATTATAAAAGCAGGCAAAACAAGGTATCATAAGACGTTTAAAAAAATGACCTTGGAGACGCCTTAAGTGGATCGACCGACTATTAGCCCTGAACATATGCAGGAAGCCGCTGAAAATTTAACCACCATTCGTGATTTTATTCGTTTTGGTGTGACAGCATTACGTCAATACGATGCACATTTGGGCCAAGGCACAGAAGATTATTTTGCTGAAAGTTCAGCGCTAGTGCTGCAAACCCTGTCACTAGAATGGAAAGCGGACGCTGAAATTTTAGATGCCAAATTATTGCCAAGTGAAAAAGCCGAATTTTTAAGTCTGCTGGAACGCCGTATTAATGAAAAAGTACCGACTTCATATTTATTGAACCTGGCTTACTTTGATGGCAAACCTTACTACGTTGATGAACGCGTGCTGATTCCACGCTCACCGATTGCTGAACTGATTCAAAACCGTTTCGCCCCGTATTGCCTGGGTGAACATGGTCAAATGGGTGAAGCGGTTAATAACTTGCCGGAAAACCCGAATCCAAAAACACCACAACGCATTCTAGATATGTGTACCGGTTCAGGCTGTATCGCGATTGCCTTGTCTTATGCATTCCCTGAAGCTGAAGTAGATGCTACCGATATTTCGAAAGAAGCATTGGAAGTTGCACAAATCAATACTGAGCATCATGACAAGCAATATCAGATCGCTTTACTTGAATCGGATTTGTTCGAAAAAATTCCAGCCGAAAATCAATACGATTTAATTGTATCTAATCCGCCGTATGTCGATGCGGAAGATATGGCTGATTTGCCTGAAGAATTCCATCATGAGCCTGAACTTGCGCTTGCTGCAGGTCAGGACGGTCTGGATCTTGTCCGTAAAATGCTGGCTCAAGCTGCAGATTACCTGACTGAAAATGGCCTGATCGTGATTGAAGTGGGTAATTCAGAATGGGCAATGCGCCAAAACTTTAATTCAGTCGATTTCTACTGGTTACAATTCCAGAAAGGTGGTTCAGGTATCTTTGCATTGACTGCAGAGCAATGCCGTACTTACCGCGATTTATTTATTCAGTCTATTCAAGCATAAGGAGTCGTTTGACATGGCAGGTAATAGTATAGGGCAACTGTTCCGTGTAACGACTTGTGGTGAATCTCATGGTGTTGGCCTGATGGCGATCATCGATGGGGTTCCACCTGGCATTGGGCTGACTGAAGCTGATTTGCAAAAAGATCTGGACCGCCGTAAACCGGGTACATCGAAATTTGCAACCCAGCGTAAAGAACCAGATGAAGTAGAAATTATTTCTGGTGTGTTTGAGGGTAAAACCACCGGTACTTCAATTGGTTTGTTGATTCGTAATACGGATCAAAAATCGAAAGACTACGGCAATATCGCGCAGACTTTCCGCCCGGGTCATGCCGACTATACCTATACCCAGAAGTATGGTTTTCGTGATTACCGTGGCGGCGGGCGTTCAAGTGCGCGTGAAACAGCAATGCGTGTTGCAGCGGGTGCAATTGCCAAGAAATTCCTTTTCGAGAAATTTGGTATTGAGATTCGCGGTCATGTAACCCAGATCGGTACAGAAAAAGCAGAGAAACTGGACTGGAACGAAGTTCCAAATAATCCGTTTTTCTGTGGTGATGTGGATGCAGTACCACGTTTTGAAGCGCTGGTGACGTCTTTGCGTGAGCAAGGCACCAGTTGTGGCGCTAAACTCGAGATCATTGCGTCTAAAGTGCCAGTGGGTTGGGGCGAGCCAGTCTTTGATCGTCTGGATGCTGACATCGCGCATGCTATGATGTCGATTAATGCCGTTAAAGGTGTCGAAATCGGTGATGGTTTTGGCGTGGCTGAACAGTTTGGTCATGAAAGTCGTGATGAACTTACCACAGAAGGCTTCTTGGCCAATCATGCTGGCGGTATTCTAGGTGGTATTTCTAGCGGTCAGGACATTCGTGTTGCAATTGCATTGAAGCCGACGGCATCTATCACTACGCCGGGTAAAACCATCAATATTGAGCGTGAAGATACTGATGTGCTGACCAAAGGCCGTCATGATCCTTGCGTAGGTGTACGTGCAACGCCAATTGCTGAAGCGATGCTAGCGATTGTGCTGATGGATCATTTCATGCGTCATCGTGCCCAAAATGCCGATGTCGTTGTGCCATTTGCACCGATTGAACCAAAATAATTCGCTTTTCATCTGAAGTGAATCCAATTAAAGTCAGACTTCGGTCTGGCTTTTTTATATCTATACAGTGAAAAATAACAATATTCGCTTGGAGCAGACTCAAGATATTCTAAAGTGTAGTCGTATTGATCAATACAGCTTATTGCTGACTATAGTGGGATATTTACACGACATAGTTGCCAGTGAATAGATGATTGAGGCTTAGTTAACCAAACCTTTGCCTTAACATTTACTGATTTTGGATAAGACCTTGAGATCAACAGGCTGACTTGATGAAATTTCAAGTTATTAGCACTTAAATTGAGTAGTGGGAAAGCTCCTGAATATGCTAAGTATTCTGTTTAGTCTAAGCGACTTAAGATTAGGCAGAAAACAGACCAGGATGTGACATGCTGCATATTATTTTAACTTCTTTATTTCCTCTTATCGGACTGATCAGCTTTGGCTATCTGCTTAAGCACAGGCAATGGTTGAGTGAAGACTTTTGGCGTGGAACAGAAAAGTTAAATTATTATGCGCTGTTTCCAGTGATGCTGTTTTTAAATCTGGCCACTGCCAAGATTCAAATGAATGTGATTCAGGATGTGGTGCTGGTTGTATTTAGCATCATGGTTGTAGTCAGTATCGCGCTGTATATTTTGCGTCATATTTACCAGATCTCTTATGCGCGTTTCGGCGTCTATGTTCAGGGCTTGCTGCGCTTTAATACTTATATCGGACTTGCTGCTGTTAGTGCTTTATTTCATCAGCAGGGTATGACCATCTTTGCCGTGATTATGGTGCTGTGTATTCCTTTGGTGAATATTTTATCGGTGTTGGCATTTACCCGTAGTCATGATATGCAGCTGAAAAAAATTGTTCTGGATTTGTCTAAAAATCCATTAATTCTAGGCTGTATTGTGGGTGGTTTATTCAATCTTTCTGGTTTGTCACTATGGACTGGAGCAGAGCAGTTCCTCAAACAGATTGCACTGTGCAGTTTGCCACTCGGTTTGATGTGTGTGGGAGCCGCCTTACAGTTTCAGGGTTTTCAGCGTGACGTTTTACCACTCAGCCTGATGACCTTTGGTCGCCTGTTCGGAATGCCGCTGATTGCATTTTTAGTGTGTAAAATTTTCCAGATTGATGCATTAACTACTCAGGTATTGGTCTTGTTCTTTGCACTTCCTACCGCCTCAGCTTCATATGTTTTAACCCGGGTATATGGTGGCGATAGCGAGTTAATGGCCAGTATTATCAGTGTACAAACAGTGGTCGCAGCAGTAAGCTTAGTACTGATGCTTTCTTGGCTTATCTAAAATTCTAAAATGGATAAGGAAAACTCTACATTTTGAATTATTAAAATAGCCTAAGCAAAAAAAGGTTAAATTTTATTTAAGCGCCAAAATTAAATAAGTTCTGGAATTTTATAAAGGGTAGGACTTACTCGTTTTACTTACGGCAGCAAAATCTAAAAATTTAATATCTAGGCAATATCCTCTATCACACATGTATACTGTTAATTAAAAAAAAGAATCATGGATAAATTCACGTGAATTAACATAAATAAAAACTGTGTTTCTCCTAAAAATGGTATATAAATTGCTCATGATAATAAAACATTATTGCAGGAGAGAAATGCTTCTGCATTCGCCGAAGGAGCAAGGTCCCAGGAAACTCTCAGGCAAAAGGACTGTGATAATGGATAAAGACTCTGGAGAGAAGTGTTGAATCACTCACCGAAGGGGAAGGTGGCCGCATTGATGTGCAATGTATCTACCGAAGCTCTCAGGTACACATGACAGATGGGAAAAGACATCAATACAATCAAGGAGGTGTCTATGCGTCATGTCGTGGTGATTGGGGCCGGGATTACTGGAGTAACCACAGCTTATGAGCTGGCATTATCAGGCTATCAAGTGACCGTGGTTGATCGGCATCTATATCCGGCAATGGAAACATCCTTTGCCAATGGCGGCCAGCTTTCTGCCTGTAATGCCGAAGTATGGAACCAGAAAGCCACGGTACTCAAAGGCATCAAATGGATGTCACAAAAAACCGCACCACTTTTGCTCAATCCTTCTTTCAGTATACATAAATACAGCTGGCTCATGGAATTTCTGGGCAATATCAAACATTATGAAGCCAATACCCGAGAAACGGTACGGCTGGCTTTACTGGCAAGAGCACGCTTATTTGAAATTGCCGAAACAGAAAATATTGATTTCGATCTGGAAAAACGCGGCATTTTACATTTTTATCATAACAAGACGGATTATGATGTTGCGATCAAAGTGAATGATCTGTTGTGTAGCGGTGGTCTGGAGCGCAACGCAATTTCTAATGCAGAAATCAAACAGATCGAACCCGCATTAACGGGCGATTATTACGCAGGATTTTACTGCCAGAGCGATGCCACCGGGGATATTCATAAATTTAGTGCCGTTCTGGCCAAAGCCTGTATGCAAAAAGGCGTGAAATTTGAGTTTGGTCAAGATGTTTTCGCTATTGATCATCAGGCTCAAAATATTCGGGTTAAATGCAAACCCAGTACTGAAAATGTCCATTCCTCTCCAGATGATATTCTAGAAATTAATGCAGATGCCATTGTGATCTGTGCAGGTGTTGGCAGTTATCAACTGGCTGAGATTCTTGGTGAACGTGTCAATGTTTATCCAGTCAAAGGCTACTCGATTACCGTGCAACTCAATGATGAGCAGAGCCAGAACAACGCACCTTGGGTCAGTTTGCTGGATGAAAGCGCCAAAATTGTCTTGTCACGTCTAGGCAAGGATCGTTTGCGTGTTGCAGGAACAGCCGAGTTTAATGGCTATAACCGGGATATTCGAGCTGACCGGATTCAACCTTTAATTGACTGGACCAATCGTAATTTTGATCTGTGTACTGAGCATGTCTTGCCTTGGGCAGGCTTACGCCCCATGATGCCAAATATGATGCCTGTGGTACGTCGTGGCAAACATGAGCGAGTCTTTTACAATACCGGACATGGTCATCTGGGCTGGACTTTATCAGCTGCAACGGCCGCAATGATCAGTCAGGAAATTGCGCAATACTATCCTGCTTAAATTGATAGCCCGCTTGCGGGCTATTTTTTACACCAAAAATCTCATTTTATATGACAATAAATTATAATATTTTGAAACTAAATCAATCATATAGTCGATAAATACCGGTAAAACGTTCACAGCCTTTTTGCTGGCTACTGACCGCTAAAATGGCTTTACTATAATTAAATTCATAGCGGCAGTCATTTTCGTTATCGGTAATCTGGTTTTTTGTCTCAGGCGTAGTATAGGCTAAAAAAGGAATGATCTGCTTCTCAGCCCGGTTATTCGGATTACGATACGCCAAACCTTCAATCTTGATCCGGTCTTTGGTCAGTTGATGAATCTTGAGATGTACAGGCTGCTTGGCGATTTGTCCCTGTTCAAACTTAATATAATGCTGGGTCAGACTTTGATTCAGTGAAATATAGACATTTAAATCATCTAAACGCCATTCAAACTGCTGTTTAAAACAGTCTAGCGTTTTGCATTGCTGTAAACGCGTGGCCCATAGTTGTTGGCTATCTTGCAATAAGCGCACAGGTGCATCAGTAATCAGAAAAGCAGTAAAGTATTGGTCTGTGAGTTTTTCACGAGATTCAGCCAGCGATGCTGAGCAGACTTTATTCATGGCAGCCGTTTTTTGGCTGTCATCGCTACAGTTTAGTGTGATCGCCGAGCTACCCGTAGAAATCATCCCCAGACCGAGCATCAGGCCAATTATTTTCAACATATTTATATCAGTTTTCAGTAGCATGATCGCTTATACTTTCACTGTGTTACGCTTGGTCTAACTATAGCGAAATAGAAAGCAAGTGTACAAGATTTCAATGGGCTATTTCTAAAGGATGTATAAGGTGATCGCACAAATTCGTATTGGCCAGGGGCTGGATGTGCATGCATTTGAAGAAGGTGATTTTGTCACTCTGGCAGGCATTCAAATTCCGCATACTCACGGTCTGAAAGCACATTCGGATGGTGATGTAGTGCTGCATGCACTCTGTGATGCTTTGTTGGGTGCTTTGGCGCTGGGAGATATTGGCCAGCATTTCCCCGATACAGATCCTGAGTTTAAAGGTGCGGATAGCCGGGTACTACTCAAGCATGTTTATCAGCTAATTCTGGATCGTGGTTATCACCTGAATAATGCCGATATTACCGTGGCCTGTGAACGTCCAAAACTGGCTAAGCACAATCTGGCGATGCGTCAAAGTATTGCAGATGTCTTGGATGTTGATGTGACTCAAATCAGTATCAAAGCCACCACCACTGAACAGTTAGGTTTTACCGGTCGTCAGGAAGGAATTATGTCCATAGCAACCGTGTTATTGAGCCATAGTAAATAAAATCAGGCAAAATAATTCGGATTAATCAAGGAAAGTACCAGTTCCTGCGTTGCTTTACGGCCTTGTAACTGTAGGGCAACCGCATGCATTAAACCGGTCCAGGTTTCATTCGGTTCCCAGATCTGATGCAAGTATTCTTGTGCTGTAGGTAGATCCATATCCATATAGTACTGACGATATAAGTACATCAGACAGCTGACATGGTAGTTTTGCGAACAATGTACCCAGACCATTTGCTCTTTTACCAGATGATCGATCAGATCCAGTACCAGCAGGCATTGATTGTCTGAAGGGGTTTCCCAGGAAATCGGAACCTGAATATAGTTCAGTCCCAGCTCAAGGCAAATTTTATCTTCATGCGGCAGATACTGTTCGCTATCGGTCAGCGCCACATTGATGACTGTAGATACACCGTATTCTTTCATCAGCTTTAATTGTGCAGTGGTCGGTTGACCGGAGCTAAACAGATGTTCGTGTATGAACTGAAAATTCTCAATCTGGCTTAATGCCGTTTCAATATCATTCATCAGATAAATTTTCCTTGTTCTAGAAATGCAAACGCCATCTTGGCGATGGCGTTGGTCAGATCATTTAACGATTAGGTAAAATGTCTTTCAATGCCTCATGCATGTCGAGTAAGACTTTTTCAGTCGTTTCCCAGTCGATACAGCCATCCGTAACGGATTGACCGTACTCCATATCACAAAGGTTAGCAGGAATATCCTGACGACCACCTTTAAGATGACTTTCTACCATAATACCAACAATTGACTTGTTACCATCAAGAATTTGTTCTGAAATGTTTTTAAGTACAAGTGGTTGCAGGTACGGGTCTTTGTTAGAGTTGGCATGGCTGGCATCAATCATGATTTTGGTGCTGACTTTGGCTTTGGCTAGCGCGGCTTCCGCATCTGCGACCGAGCCTGCATCGTAGTTCGGTTTGCCATTACCGCCACGCAGTACCACATGAGCATAAGGGTTACCTGAAGTACGAATGACAGCTACCTGACCTTGATCATTTAGACCGAGGAAGCTATGGCCATGTTTTACCGATTGCATCGCATTGGTCGCGACCGTTAAACCGCCGTCAGTACCATTTTTAAAGCCGACTGGTGAAGAAAGACCAGAAGACATTTCACGATGGGTCTGGCTTTCTGTGGTACGTGCACCAATCGCTGACCATGAAATCAGGTCTTGGTAATACTGTGGCGAGTTTGGATCAAGTGCTTCAGTTGCACATGGCAAGCCCATTTCATTCAGTTCAAGTAACAACTTGCGACCGATACGCAGACCTTTTTCAATATTGAATGAATCATTCATATCCGGGTCATTGATCAGGCCTTTCCAGCCTACGGTAGTACGTGGTTTTTCAAAATAAACCCGCATCACGATATATAAGCTGTCTTTAACTTTTTCGCTCAGTACTTTTAAGCGTTCAGCATATTCATGCGCCGCCGCCGGATCATGAATAGAACAAGGGCCAATTACAACGAACAGGCGTTTGTCTTCACCATCCAGAATTTTACGAATCGTTTCACGACCATGCAGTACGGTTTGATAAGCAGTTTCAGTCAACGGTAACTCTGCTTTAAGCTCGGCAGGGGTTACAAGAGGAATCATGCTGTGGATATTCACGTCATCAATATCTGATGCTGAAATAGGATTTGACTGTTGTGTATTTGTTTAATAGCCCGAATATAACATGAATGATGCGTCACTTTGTTATAAAAAAGATGAATACTTCTTTGAAAAAAAAGTGATGAATCGGATAGTTAACTTAAACGGACGGGGAATTTTGGCTCATGATTATCATTGCTGTTTCAGCAGGTTGGGCCGGTTTTGATTTCACAGGATTAATCATGAAATTTACACCGAGGGCAAATAGGGTGATACCTAAAATTTTGCGGATCAGTTTTTCCGGCATACGTGAACTAAGCAAGGTCCCCACAATAATTGCCGGAATAGAACCCACCAATAACCACATGAGTAGCATGAAATCGACATTGCCTGAAGACATATGACCCAGCCCTGCAACCAAGGTCAGTAACACTGCATGCACAACATCTGAGCCAATGATACGAATCATCGGCAGATTCGGGAACATCACTACAAGTGCCATGATGCCAAATGCGCCGGCACCCACTGAAGAGAGCGTGACAAATATGCCCAAGATAATGCCCATGATGATAATGGCTACGCGCTTTTCCTTGGCTTGCAGCTTTACTTTTTCCAGATCTTGGGTCATATCCGGTAGTTCTTGTTTTCTGTATTTATTAAAAAGATTTTCGATCTGGCTACGAAACAGAATGGATAAGCCGGTAATGGTTAGCATAAAGCCCAATACCATGGTCAGGACGGCCTTGTAATGCGTTGATTGGCTCAGATAGTTATCAAGAACCCAATGTGTTGCAAAAGATGCGGGAATACTGCCAACGGCCAGCCAGATCACAATCGGCCAGACAATATTCATTTTCTTGGCATGCACAAACGAGCCACAGAATTTAGAAATCGCGGCATAGAGCAGGTCAGTACCAATCGCGATATGCGGTTCAATCCGGAATAAACTGATAAGAATTGGCGTCATTAATGAACCGCCACCGACACCGGTGACACCTACACAAAAACCTACCAGAACGCCTGCTAAAATAAATTCAATCGGACCAAACATGCATATATGCCAAAATCAAAAAACGAGCATATCTTATGACTTTTGGATATAAGTCGTTGTCTTGATTATTGATTTACTTATGCATAAAAAAGATAAAGCTAGGTGAAGAATATTAGGTGATCTTTCATGTTTATTCACTGGGTTATGTATAAAGTGCGAATATAATGATTGATTTTAACTGTCCGATTTGCCCCATTTCTGTCTAATTGAATGTACCTGTAAATGTCGATTTAATTCTTGTTATGCAAGCTCCCTTATTGACTAAGTTATTCTAAATGGTGAGTTTCTTAAAATGAGAAGATGCTTAAGCTTCTTCCGGAATAGTTACAGGATTATGTTAGAATCCCGATTCAATAAATTTCCATGCGGATCTGAGAGGAAACCCACTTGCTAAATCGAAAGCTTAAAATTGGAATCGTGGTCGGTGAAGTCTCTGGAGATACGCTTGGCGCAAAATTGATTCGCCGTTTTCGTGAGCAAGGCATTGATGCTGAATTTGAAGGTATCGGTGGTCCACAAATGATCGCGGAAGGCTTTAAAAGCTATTATCCGATGGACATTCTGTCGGTGATGGGCATTGTTGAAATTTTAAAAGATATTAAAAAACTTTTTGCTGTGCGGGATGGTCTGGTGGAAACATGGAGTAAAGATCCGGTCGATATTTTTATCGGGATTGATGCGCCTGATTTTAACCTGCGTTTGTCGAAAACCATTAAACAAAAACAGTTACCGATTAAAACCGTGCAATACGTCAGTCCTTCGGTCTGGGCATGGCGTCAAGGTCGTGTACATGGCATTAAAGCCAGTATTGATCTGGTGCTGTGCCTATTTCCATTTGAAAAAGCCTTTTTCAAGCAATGGGATGTGCCAGCAGCTTTTGTCGGACATCCGCTCGCTAGCCAATTACCGCTTGAAAATCCAATTCTGGATGCTCAAACAGAATTAGGCCTCGATCCACATCAGAAATATATTGCCTTATTGCCGGGCAGCCGTCGTGGTGAAATTGAACGTTTAGGACCTTTGGTTCTGGATGCAGCTAATATTCTGCATCACAAATATCCGGATTATACCTTTCTGATTCCTGCGATTAATGATGCACGCAAGCAGCAAATCGAAAGTTTACTGGCCACTTATCCTGAGAGCTTAAAAACCCAAATTCGCTTGATGGAAAATACCAGCGCTGAATCCAAAATTGGCCGTCAGGTCATGAATGCGTCCAATATTATTGCACTGGCGTCTGGAACTGCAACGCTTGAAGCGATGTTGCTGCACCGTCCGATGGTGACTTTTTATAAATTGCACTGGCTGACCTATCGAATTGCCAAATTACTGGTAAAAATCCCATATTTTTCATTACCAAATATTATTGCCGGAAAAAAAGTGATTCAAGAACTGATCCAGTCCGAGGCTACACCTGAAAATCTGGCAGTTGAAATTGAAAAACTGATGGATATTGAAGCGGCACAGATTCAGGTCATGCAGCATATCACCATGCACAAGCAGCTACTTTCTGGCAATAGCGAAGACCCGGTCAAAGCGGTACTGGCTTTAGTCCAGTAATTTTAGTCTGGTAATAAAGATTGATTTTTCTGACAATTCAGCCGGTATTGGGTCGGTGTCTGTTCAAACTGTTTTTTAAAACTTTGACTAAACGCCGTTTCGGATGAATAACCAACCAGATAAGCGATCTGCTGGATACCAAATCCACTATTTCGTAAATATTGCGCTGCCAGACGCAGGCGGTGCTGTTGCAGATAGGCAAGGGGCGGCTCACCGACAATCTGGGTAAACAACTGGGCGAATTTAGAACGTGACATATGACATTGTTCGGCCAGACTTTCTACAGTCCAGGATTGTTCAGGTTTGCCATGAATCGCCGCCAGTGCATTGGATAATTCCGGATGCGAGAGGGCATTCAGCCAGCTCGAGGCATTTTCCAGGTTTAAAATATAATCTCGCACGCATTCAATCAGTAAAATACTGACCAGATGATCCAGAATCTTGTCACGTCCCGGACGAAGCTGCTGGGTTTCCAATGCAAGAAATTGCAAGCCGACCTGTAACCATTCCGGTGCAGTATCACCCAGAATATGTTGAATATGCAGGTATTTAGGTAATGCACTCAAAAGAGGTTTGGCCATCTGGATATCCAGGCTGGAACGAATAGCCAGTATGAAACTATGCTCCGCCGAATTTTCCCGATTGAGATCAACACATTGCTGTGCATTGCTCTGAAAATAAGGATTAATCGCATGGTGCTCAGAAAAATCGGCATTGTCTGGGCAGGAAACATGATGGGCGGAACCAGCGGGTAATAGCACCAGATCACCTTGCTGTAGCTCGAGCAGATCACCATTCATGAACTTTAATTGCGCCTGTCCTTGTAATAGGATATAGGCCAACATAAAGGGTTCATGCTGATAGTCAAAGCCGCCCGGATGAAACACATTCAGATAAAGATATTCTGATTTTTCCAGATGAATATCATCAAAAATTTTACTTAAAGCATCCATGCCTAACTCTATTCTTCTGTTTTATTTCATTTAATTGACTATAAATTTTTTAACTTTGTGATTTTAGGCCAGAATTTGGCAGCATGTGCCAAAGACGCTGACATAGCTTTTCTGGACGTTGAATACTGTTCGCTACTGCTGAAATATTCAACTATAAGTGCAGAGTAACATAAAAAAGGAAGGTCGCAATGAATGCCCCTGCACAAATCCAGAAAGCGCAGTTTACGCAGGAAGCGTACGCACCAAAAGGTGTAAAGCTGGATAAAAAACGTTTTGGCTGGTTGCTCAGCCCAGGTCTGCCTGTGATCGGAATGGGAATTCTGGCCGGTTATCATTTTGGTCCCAAAGCCACTCAAAAAATCTTTGCGATGGGCGGGCCTTTATTACTGCATGTGATTATTCCGACATTAGATGCCCTGATTGGCGATGATGCCAATAATCCAAATGATGAGCAGATCAAGGCACTGGTTAACGATCCTTATTATGACCGCATTGTAAAAGCATTTATTCCCTTGCAAATGGCAGCCAATGCCTTTGCTGGCTATGTCGTAAGCCGACCAAATGTGTCTTTGCTGGATCAGGTACTGCTTGGAATTTCTATGGGTGCGATTAATGGTGTGGGCGTAAATACCGCACATGAACTCAGCCATCGTCCGCAGAAAAAAGACCATTACTGGTCTCATGCCAGCCTGATGCCTTTGGGCTATAACCATTTCCGGATTGAACATCCTTATGGACACCATAAACGGGTAGCCACGCCTGAAGATCCGGCATCTTCGAAAATGGGTGAATCTTTTTACCGCTTCTGGCCACGTACCGTAATAGGCGGATTAAAATCTGCAATCCAGATTGAAAAAAGACGGCTCGAGCGTAAGGGACTGAAATTCTTTAGTCAGGAAAATGAACTGTTTCATGGTTGGGCCATGAGTGCCGGCTATCATGCCTTGATGCTAAAGGCGTATGGCAAGAAAATTATTCCTTATACACTGACACAGGCATTTTATGGCGTCAGCCTGTTTGAGATTGTGAATTATATCGAGCACTACGGACTAAAACGCGGACAGAAAGCGGATGGCAGTTATGAGCGAACCTTGCCGGAACATAGCTGGAATAACAACAATATCGTGACCAATCTGTTTTTGTATCAGTTACAACGCCATTCCGATCATCATGCCTTTCCAAGCCGGCCATTTCAGGCGCTACGGCATTTTGATGAAGCGCCAGAATTACCGAGCGGTTATGCGACCATGTTGATTCCAGCCCTGATTCCACCTTTATGGTACAAAATCATGGATCAGCGAGTCTATCAGCATTATCAGGGCGATTTAAGCAAGGCCAATATCTTGCCTTCCAAGCGTGCCAAGCTGTTTAAAAAATTTGGTGTAAAAGACTCTATAGTTTAATGAATTACAGAATAAAAATGCGCCGATAAAGGCGCATTTTTTAATGACTTCTGTCTAGAACCAGTCGGCTTGCATATTCAGGCAAGTATCATCCAGATTCATCAGTAATTTGGCCTGATGTTCAATTTCAGGGAGTTCCCAGCGAATAAAATATTGAGCTGCCTGAATTTTCCCTGCCAGAAAAGTCTGATCTTCTGCCTGCGAAGATGTACCAAACTTGAGTTGAGCCTGATTCGCCATTTCCAGCCATAGCCAGGACAGGATGGTCTTACCCATCATATCCAGATACAGTCCTGAATTGGCCAAAGCTTCACTGACTTTGCCTTGATGTAGGGCCTGACCTAAAACCTGAGTAGTTTTTTGTACAGTGGCAAGGTGCTGTTTATAGATCTCTGCCAGTTCCACTATCTTAGGTTCATGAATCTCTGACAAGGTCTTCTGGATGCGCTGCATGAGCAGATTGAGCCCTTTGCCATTATGCTGCCAGAGTTTACGTCCCAGCAGATCCAGAGATTGAATGCCGTAAGTTCCTTCATGAATCGGATTGAGCCGGTTATCACGGTAACATTGCTCCACCGGATATTCACGAGTATAACCCGCGCCGCCCAGGACCTGAATAGCCAGATCATTGGCTTTCGGACCATAGGCAGAAGGGAAAGATTTGACCACCGGGGTGATGAGATCAAGCAGAATTGCACTATCTTCATCTTGAGCTGCCTGAAGTTCATCAATTAATCGGGCTGCAAATAAGCAAAGTGCCAGCGAACCTTCTACATATGACTTTTGCGCCAGTAGCATGCGTTTGACATCGGTATGTTCAATGATATTTACTGGTTTCGAGTCAGGTGTTTTTTCATGAACTGGCCGGCCTTGCGGACGGTTTTTAGCATAATCCAGAGATTCCAGATAGCCACGATAACCAATCATGGCTGCGCCTAGACCGACACCCACACGTGCTTCATTCATCATCTTGAACATGTATTTTAAGCCATGTCCTGATTCTCCAATTAAATAGCCTAAGCAATTATCATTTTCTCCAAAGCTTAAAACTGTGGATGTGGTACCGCGATAGCCCATTTTGTGTAATAAGCCAGCCAGCTGTACATCATTAGCTTCACCGAGTGAACCATCCTCATGAGTTTTGAATTTAGGTACGATAAACAGGGAAATTCCTTTTACGCCTTGCGGCGCATCCTGAATCCGGGCTAAGACCAGATGCACAATATTTTCAGTAATGTTCTGATCGCCACCCGAAATAAACATTTTCTGGCCTTTAATTTTATAAATTCCATTTCCCTGAGCAGTGGCTTTAGTGGTCAGATCGCCCAAAGAGGAACCTACATTCGGCTCGGTCATGGCCATGGTGCCGGCAAAGCGGCCACTCAACATATGCGGTAGGAATATTTGCTTTTGTTCTGGGGAGGCAAAAGCTTGTATCAGGTTCGCCGCAGCGGCTGTTAGAAAAGAATAAGCCACGGTGGACGGATTGGCTGACATGAAATAAGCATTGCAGGCCATATTCACCAAAGTGGGCAGTTGCATGCCACCATCTGCATAATCATGCTGGGCGCAAAGCAGGCCGGCATCGGCAAACTGTTGCCAGGCTGTCTTCACTTCATCAATGGTTTTGACCTGTTTGCCATCAAAGTTCGGTTCATGCTGATCAGCTTTGGCATTATGCGGCGCAAAATAATCAGTCGCGATACCTTTTGCCGTTTCCAGAATGCTGTCGAAGGTATTTTTATCATGATCCTGATAGCGTTGCAGTTCAGTCAGCGCTTCAAGTTTGAATACGTCATAAAGCTGGAAATGAAGATCTTTATCATTAATCAGTTGGGTCACGGTACTATCCTGAGTGTGCAATCCTTGAGATAGCATCAAGACTAGCAGTTGCTTTTATTGAGGAGGATTGTCAATAATGACATGAATCGGGTGAAAAGTGACAAATAGAAAAATATGCAACAGGTGGTGATTTTAGGCTTTGATGGGGCTCTGGCTTCAGCCATTACGGGCGTGGTCGATTTATTTGCCATGGCTGGCGTAAGCTGGAACCGGATTCAGCAGCAGGATGTACAACGCCTGTTTAAGGTCAGTATCGCCAGTCCAGATGGACACCCGATTCGTTGTATTAATGGTCTGGAATTACAGGCACATTTTTCTTATCAAGAGATTCAAACTGCAGATATTCTGGTGGTGCCGACCATTGCTGCGCCAATAAATGAGGTAGTGGAACAAAATCCAGAACTGATTCATTTTTTACAATCTGCACATGCAGATGCGACTTTAATTGCAGGGAACTGTACCGGGAATTTCTTTCTGGCAGAAGCAGGCATTTTAGATGACCGGATTGCAACAACACATTGGGGTTTTCAGGAAGTGTTTCGTTCACGCTATCCTAAGGTGAAACTGAATGCCGATCTGATGATTAGCCGGGATCAGAATATCTATTGTGCAGGTGGAGGCCTGGCCTGGTTTGACCTAGGTTTGCATCTGATTGAGCGCTTGTATGGCTTTGAGGTGGCCATGCAATCGGCTAAATCTTTCGTAATTGATTACCGCCGTGATAGCCAGTTGTCTTATTCATTGCTGAATATTGGCCAGCCGCACCATGATGAACTGGTACAAAAAATCCAGAACTGGCTAGAGCAGCATTTTCATGAAGATTTTAGTTTGAACCAGCTGGCAGAGCAGTTTAATGTGACTGGCCGAACCCTGATTCGACGCTTTAAACAAGCCTTAGACATACCGCCCAATCAATATCTACAAGCGATCCGGATTGAAGCCGCACGTAAACGACTGGAAGAAACCGATCAAGCTGTGGATGTGATTATGCAAAATGTCGGCTATCAGGATCCAAGTTCATTCCGCCGTTTATTTCATAAAAAAACCGGTCTAACGCCGTTGGAATATCGGCGCCGGTTTAGTCGGCGCTTTTAAAAGCTTTTAATGAGAAGGCTGTACTTTTCCTGCTTTACGGCCATGCAGCAGGTAATACCAGGCCAGACAGCTTAGGGTGAGCAGCGCCGAGAACAGATAAAGCTGGCGATAACCAATCTGGTCCAGCAGCATACCCAGGAAATAAGGGCCAAAACCAAGACCGGCATCCAGGGCAATAAAGAAGGTTGAGGTAGCAAGCCCCATACGCTGCAATGTCGTACTTTTCACCGCAATGGTTTGACACACTGACTGGATATTACCAAAACCAAAACCAAGCAAGGCAGCACTGGCGAGTAACATCACAGAGTTTTGCGCCTGACTGAGGAGCAATATCCCCAGTGCCATAATCACAATGGCAGGATAGATAATGATATTTTCGCCTTTACGATCCATGAGCGGGCCGGTAAAAGGACGCGAAAGCAAAATGGCAAAGGCATACATTAAGAAAAAGAATGATGCTGCTTCGACCAGATTAATGTCTTTGGCATAAAAATGAATAAAGGACAGTACACCTGAATAAGAAGTAGCCACCAGCAGTACAATCAGTGCAATCGGTAGGGCATTCGGTTCAATATACTGGGCCAGTTTACTGGTGCTTTGCGAAGTAGAATCTGCTGACGAATGACCTGCCTTAAGGCGTGGTGGCTGGATGAACAAGCCACAAATCAGGCAGCTGAGCGCAACAATACTGGTAAAGATGAAAATTACCTGATAATTAAAATTTGTCATCAGCCAGATTCCGACAAAGGGACCAATCGCTGTGCCAAGGGTGCTGCTCATGCTGAAATATCCAATTCCTTCACCACGCCGTGTGGCAGGAATGGTCTGTGCAATCACTGTACCCAGTACAGTAGAAGCCATACCCATCATAAAACCGTGTATCAGGCGGATACCCAATAAAACTTCCAGCTTGGCCGGAATCATATACAGTCCGGAAAAGAGCAGAAAGCCAGTCAGACCAATGACAAGCGTATTTTTCAAACCCAGCCGATTCAGTAATTTTCCGATCAATAATCGTCCAAATAACGTACCCACAATAAACAGACCGGATACCAGACCGGCTTGAGCAGTCGACGCACCTAACTCAGCAACCGAGTAGCCGACAATCACAATCACCAGCAAGTAGAACACCAGAACCAACTGGAAATTCACCAGACTGATCAGGATAAAATTGGGCGTCCATAAAGGCGCTTCTTGTTCTTGGCTCATTGAGGTCTGTCCTGAGATGAGGGATATAACTGCTGAATGAGTTGCATCAAGGTATTTTTGCTGCCTTCAAGATCATCTGATGCAATGTGCTCAAGCAACTGATCTTCAAATGCATCGATCTGGGTGGAACACATCGCAAAGGTCTCAATTCCTTGCTCACTCAGCTTGAACAGCTTTTGACGTTTGTCTTCAGTTTCGAGTTGGGCAATCAGATCGAGTTCAACCAGTTGCTGAATCCGCTTGGTAATGCCGGGCTTGGATACATTGAGATAACTGGAAATATCTGCCAGCGTGCATTGCTGCTTTGACTGGATAACGTATAACACCTGCCATAAGGAATAATTTAATTGAGATGACAACAAGATCGTATTGATCTCATCGCTCATCAGTCGTGCGCAGCGTAATAACAGCGTACGAAGTCGGGGAGATTCGGAAAACATATGGTTAGTTAACCTGGGTAACTAAATTTAGGTCTAATTTACGCCTGTTTTATCCAAAGCTCAAGAGAAGACTTTTAAAAATTATTCAGAGCAATATTTTCTCTGCTAGCAGCACTTACACAGTTTAACCTGATTAAAAAATAATCAACAAAAGACTACATACTTTTTATAACAGCCACGCCTAAGCTAACCATGTCACTAGAAAAATTCATGACTTAAAAATTGAAGGGCAAAGATGCCAAATAACAATGCATAGGTGAAGCTTATGACTCTGGGTTTAACTGCATTAGAGTTAGCACGAATACAGTTCGCCTTTACTGTATCTTTTCATATCATTTTTCCGGCAATTTCTATTGGCTTGGCTAGCTTTCTGGCCATTCTGGAATGGCGCTGGCTCAAAACCCAAAACCCGATTTTTCAAGATCTGTTCAAATTTTGGGTAAAAATTTTCGCTGTGGCGTTCGGGATGGGCGTCGTCTCTGGTGTGGTCATGAGCTACCAGTTTGGAACCAACTGGAGTGAGTTTTCCCGGATAGCAGGCAGTGTGACTGGACCTTTATTGGCCTATGAAGTACTCACCGCTTTCTTTCTGGAAGCGGGCTTTCTGGGCATCATGTTATTTGGTTGGGGGCGAGTGGGACCAAAGGCGCACTTTTTCTCGACCTTGATGGTTGCAATAGGAACCTGTATTTCCATGTTCTGGATTCTATCGTCCAATAGCTGGATGCAGACCCCACAAGGCTTTGCGATTGAAAATGGCCTGATTGTTCCACAAGACTGGGTTGCTATCGTGTTTAACCCATCTTTCCCTTATCGTCTGGCCCATATGGCTATGGCTGCCTTTCTGGTTTCCGCATTACTGGTCGCTGCTACAGCCGCATGGCATCTGATCAAAGGCCGTCGTGATCCACTGGTCAAGACTTCATTTTCCATGGCGATGTGGCTGCTTCTGGTACTCGCGCCCTTACAGGTCATCGTCGGTGATATGCACGGTATTAATACCCTTGAACATCAGCCCGCCAAACTTGCAGCCATGGAAGGGCACTGGGAAACCAATCATGATGAAGGCATGCCCTTATATCTCTTTGGTATTCCAGATATGGAAGCCGAAGAAACCAAATATGCAGTCGCAATTCCCAACTTGGGTAGCCTGATTTTAACCCACTCGATGGATGGAAAGGTTACAGGACTTAAAGACTTTGCGCCTGAAGACCGGCCGAATTCGCTGGTGGTGTTCTGGAGCTTCCGGATTATGGTCGGACTCGGCGTATTGATGCTGTTACTGGCGTTATGGGGAGCGTGGGCACGTACCCGTGGTCGCTTTTATGAATCCCGTGCATTGCATCGATTTGCCTTGATTATGGGACCTTCCGGATTTATTGCCATGCTGGCGGGATGGTTTACCACAGAAGTCGGCCGTCAGCCTTGGGTAGTCTACGGCATCATGCGTACCAAGGATGCATTGTCTCCGGTTTCCGCTGAACAGGTGGGGCTGACTCTGATTATTTTTGTAGTCGTCTACTGTGTGGTATTTGGTATCGGGATTTACTACATGTTGCGTCTGATGCACAAAGGTCCAGAGTTTATTCATACCCGACCAGATCATGAATCAGATAGCGATGTAGTGCAGGCTTCACGCCGGCCATTAAGTAGTATTCGCGAACGTATCGAAGAAGTTCCTGAACAACCGGATCAGGAGGATAAAAAATGATTGATTTATCATTAATCTGGATTGTGATTATTGGTTTGGGTGTATTGATTTATACCATTCTCGATGGTTTCGATCTGGGCATCGGCATCTTGTTTCCTTTCTTTCCGCATCAGGATGAACGTGATGTCATGATGAATACCGTGGCTCCGGTCTGGGATGGCAATGAAACCTGGATGGTTTTGGGCGGTGCAGGGTTATTTGCAGCTTTTCCACTCGCTTACTCGACCGTACTCTCGGCGCTGTATATGCCAATTATTCTGATGGTGATTGCCTTGATTTTCCGCGGCGTGGCTTTTGAGTTCCGCTTCAAGGCAAACCGCAGTAAGCATTGGTGGGATAAAGCCTTTATCGGTGGTTCTGCGATCACCAGTTTCCTGCAAGGCATGATTTTAGGCGCCTATATTCAGGGCATTGAAACCCGAAATGGTGTCTATGTTGGGGGTGGTCTGGACTGGCTCACTCCATTCAGTATTTTCACCGGAATCAGTGTGGTGGTGCTGTATGCGGCATTAGGCTGTGGCTGGCTCATCTATAAAACCGGAGATGACTTACAAGATCGAATGTTTAAACTGATGCCTAAGCTGATTATTGCCTTGCTGATCATATTGGGTGCTGTCAGTATTTATACGCCGTTGACTCATCCTCAGATTGCTGAACGCTGGTTTAGTCAGCCACAATTTACCTATTTTATGCCAGTTCCAGTTCTGGTTCTGCTATTTACCTGGCTGGCCTTACGTGCCTGTAAAAGACGTAGTGAATTAGGCCCATTTACCTATATGCTTGTTCTGGTTTTCCTTGCTTATACCGGATTCTTGATTAGTCTATGGCCATATATTATCCCGCCGAGCGTGACTATCTGGCAGGCAGCAGCGCATGAAAATAGCCAGCTATTTGCCTTGATTGGTGCCTTGATTCTGATTCCTATTATTGTGATTTATACGGGTATGTCCTATTGGGTATTCCGGCATAAGGTCAGGGTCGGCGATGATGGCTATCATTAAGGAGTGGTCATGAAAGGCAAACAGGCATTATGGTTTGTAGGATTATGGCTGGCAGGATTTTTAACGCTGGCCCTGATTGCTGGCGCATTCCGCTTTCTGGTGCATTTGGCTTATTAAATTAGTAAAACTAAAAAAATGAAAAAAGTGATCTGAATGTACTGATCACTTTTTATTATTTGCCATTTATCTTTGATAAAACCAAATTTACGATTTTACCTGTTTACGATAAACACTTGGACGTACAGGACGGCTACTTTTCCAAAGGCCTTTTTTCTGTTTCTTGGCTTTATTTTGCAGTTCCATCATATAGCGTAAATGGGTTTTGTCCTTGATATATTCTTCATAGACCCACGCTGCACCACGTTTGACAATCTCTTCATTGATATTTTTGCGATAGCGATAGACGACACCCACACAGCGACCATAACGGTCAATGTCGGTTATCTTGACCCGAACCATTTTATTATTCACCATGCTTTTGACCAGACGTTGCGATTCCTTGCCATAGGCTTGTGATGATTCAGGGGCATCGACAAAAGCAAAGCGCAATTTGGTCTCAGAGCGACGAATATTAAAACGGTAGCAGGTGAGGGTATCACCATCACTTACGGCTTTTACACGGCACCAGTATTTTTTGCCTTTCTTAAAGGGGCGGAAAACATCTTTTAAATAAACTGTAATTTTATGCAGCAGATAATAAGAAAAACACAGCAGTACGAGGCCCAGCACAATTTGCCAGGTGATGGAGAGATTTAACAAAGGCAAGATCCAAATCAGCAAAACCAGCTGTAAAATCACAGCTAAAAGTCGAGCCATTTTAGAGCAAAGCCAGTAGATCTACGGCTTAAAAGCTAATCACTCAGTGTTTAGTTTTGTACCAGCTAAAATAGCCTAAGTATATTTTTCTACTGAAAAGATGAAGATGCAACCATCTAAACTTATATAAAAATAGCCTAAGTAAACTTGCATTCCTTTATAAATAGCCTAAGCAAAAATTTTATAAATTTCACTTCTCAAAAATTGATGTCTTTTATTCTCTTGCAAATCCTTATGCCAATACATCCCCATATTAATTTTCGGCAGTTCCACAGGGACTTCAAAAATATTTAGACTGGTAGCCAATTGTAAATGCGTCAATACATTTTTAGGAATAGTCAGCATGGCTGTCTTTTGCTGCTCCAGAATTTGCAGAGCAGTTGAGTAATGCTGACAGCGTAAAAAAATCTGTCGTGAATATTGTTTCCGACTTAAATAAATATCTTCAACCAAAACACCAGTACGGCGTGATGACACGCCAATATGAGGCGAGGCAAGATAAATCTGCTCATTCATTTCTGTTAATTGTGTACACACTACAAATTCATCTTGCACCAGGCGTTCAAACTGGATTTTGTCAGCAATGTTTTGTTCCAGATCTATGACAAAATCAATCTGTTGAGAGGCGAGGTCTGCTGCTATATTTTTACGGTCCAGCTTCATGCTGCTAAGTTGAATTTCCAGATTGAGTTGCTGAAAGTGCTGAACGAGTCTGGGAAAGATCATTGGCTCAATTTCATCATGAACGGCAATTTTCAAACTCTGAATCATTTCTGGTCTGAACTGCTGATGCTGTATTGAAATATTTTGAATCGAAAAAAGTGCATTCTTCAGCTCAGGATAGATCTGTTCCGCAAACGGCGTAGGCTGCATTTTGCTACCAGTACGTACAAATAAATCATCCTGTAAATGCTGTCTTAAGCGTTGCAAGGCATGACTGGCAGCAGACTGGCTAATTGATAAAATTTGTGCAGCTTTGGAAATACTGTTCTGCTCATAAATTGCCATAAAAAGCGGATAAAGGTTAATGTCGATACGACGAAAATTTCGTAGGTCCATGACTGTTTTAGAATGAATACTATGCATAATAATGTATGGGATAAAATCATTTTATTCATAATAGGTTTTGGGTTAAGGTGTTGTAAAGCGTATGAATTAGAATATTTAGAGGGATGAATCAATGTTTGAACTGTCAGCACGTGCACAGGATTATTTAAATAGAACCAAAAAATTTATTGCTGATGAAATTGAACCAGTTGAAGCTGATTTCTGGCAGCAGGTTCATGAGTTGAATCAAGGCGGTGACTGGACCAAATGGCAATGGCCAGCAGAACTGGAAAACTTAAAAGCCAAAGCCAAGGCAGCTGGCCTTTGGAATATGTTTTTGCCTTGTCCTGAGCTTGGCCAGGGTTTATCGGTTCAGGAATATGCGCATATCGCAGAACTTTCCGGTCGTAGCCTGATTGCACCAGTCGTATTTAACTGTAATGCGCCAGACAGCGGCAATATGGAAGTATTGTGGCGTTATGGTTCTGAAGAACAGAAACAGCAATGGTTAATGCCACTTTTAGAAGGAAAAATCCGTTCGGTCTTTTGTATGACTGAACCTGCAGTCGCATCCAGCGATGCCACCAATATGCAGGCAACGGCGATGGTGGAAGGTGATGAGATTGTTTTGAATGGCCGTAAATGGTGGTCGTCAGGTCTGGGCGATCCAAATGCTAAAATCATTATTTTTATGGCACATACTCCAGATGAAACAAAAGACCGTCATCATCAGCATTCTATGGTTCTAGTTCCGGTAGATACCGCAGGGGTAAAAATTGAACGTATGCTGCCTGTATTTGGTGACTATGATGCGCCGCATGGCCACGGCGAAGTCAGCTTTGAAAATGTCCGTGTCCCTGTTTCGAATTTTATTGGCGGTGCCGGTCAGGGCTTTGAAATTGCCCAAGGTCGTTTAGGCCCGGGTCGTATTCATCATTGCATGCGCTGTATCGGGGCTGCGGAAAAATCATTAGAGTTGATGATTGACCGTGGCATGAGTCGTACTGCATTTGGCAAAGAGATTTTAAAACTCGGCGGTAACTTGGAACGTGTCGCGGAAGCACGAGTTGCGATTGATCAGGCACGTCTTTTGACCTTGTATGCCGCCTATAAAATGGATACTTTAGGGAATATGGCGGCACTGACTGAAATTTCTGCAATTAAAGTCGTTGCGCCAAGTGTGCTGGAAAAAGTCGTCGATATGGCGATTCAGATCCACGGCGGTGCCGGTGTTTCTCGAGATACGCCATTAACCGGATTTTTTGCCCAGGCACGTGCCTTGCGTCTGGCTGATGGTCCGGATGAAGTACATAAGGGCATGATTGCCAAACTGGAATTGGCAAAACGTGGCTACAGTACTCGTCGCAAAAAATAAGCCGGCTTTAACTAGAAGATTGCAACGTATTAAAAGACTTTAAGGAAACATTATGGCGGTTATTGATGTAGGTGGAGCAGTTCGTGCAGGTGAAGAACTGGATATACAGGCCATCACCGAATGGTTAATCCAAAATGGTAACAATGTTGAAAGCCCTGTTGAAGTGACCCAATATTCAGGCGGCGCTTCAAACTGGACCTACCGTTTACAGTATACCGATGCCGATTTAATTTTACGTCGTCCGCCACAAGGTACCAAAGCCAAATCTGCACATGACATGGCACGTGAATATCATGTACAGAAAGCCTTGGCTGAATACTATCCGGTGGTGCCAGAAATGGTTGCGCTTTGTCAGGATGAATCAGTGATTGGCTGTGATTTCTATGTGATGAAACGCCTGGAAGGAATTATTCCTCGCGCCAAAATGCCACCTGAGTTGCAACTCACTGAATCCGATATCCGGACTTTATGTATCAATGTGATTGATAAGCTTATCGAATTGCATCAGGTGCCTTATCAAGGGACTGAGCTTGAAAATCTCGGTAAGGGTGAAGGCTATTGTCGCCGCCAAGTAGAAGGCTGGGATGCCCGTTATGAAAAGGCCAAAACGCTGAATGTTCCATCCTTTAAATATGTGCGCAACTGGCTTAAAGATAATATTCCTTCCGATTCGAAAACCTGTGTTATTCATAATGACTGGCGTTTTGATAATGTTATCTTGAATCCAGAAAATCCGACAGAAGTGATTGGCGTATTGGACTGGGAAATGGCAACTCTCGGTGATCCACTGATGGACCTAGGTTCTGCCTTGGCCTATTGGGTGGAAGATACCGACAATGCCATCTTTAAAGCCACACGTCGCCAGCCGACCAATCTAAAAGGTATGTTCACCCGTAAACAAGTGGTGGATTACTACTTGGGAAAAACCGGCCTGCAACCGGAAAACTGGGCGTTTTATGAAGTATTTGGGATTTTCCGTCTCGCGGTGATTGCCCAGCAGATTTATTATCGTTATTACCATAAACAGACCAATAATCCAGCGTTCAAAGATTTCTGGGTGGTGATTCATGCCTTGCATATTCGTGCCTTAAAACTGATTGGCAAGCAAAAACTGGAAGCCAATGAGATTGCACAAAAGTATATGCTTAAATTTAAAGAGATAATGCCAAAATGACTACCATTTACTTGATCCGGCATGGCCAGGCTTCTTTTGGCGCAGAAAGTTACGACCAGCTTTCGCCCAACGGCGAGTTACAGTCAAAACTTTTGGGCCGCTATTTTGACGAAATCCTGAAAGAAGCGCCTTATGTGGTGGCTGGCTCCATGCAGCGTCATCAACAGACGGCGCAATTATCTCTGGATGAATGTTTTCCGGAAAGCGAGATTCTGACCGATAGTGCCTGGAATGAATTTAATCATCAGCAGGTATTCGCCCGTTATGAGCCGCGCTTTAATCAGCCTGAATTGCTGAAACAGGATGTATCAGAACATGAAAATCCACGGGATTATCTGAGCAAGATTTTTAGCGGTGCCATTGCACGCTGGACTGGCGATGATTATCACCATGAATATGATGAATCATGGCCAAGTTTCAAAGCACGTGTGGAAAGCGGCTTAGAAAATCTGTGTGACCAGTTGTCCAAAAGCCGTCCGCGCTATGCAGTAGTTTATACCTCAGGTGGGGTGATTTCTGTTGCAGTGGGTAAAATTTTGGGCCTTAGTCCGGAGAAAACCTTTGCCCTGAACTGGGCAATTACCAATACCAGTATCACGACACTACGTCTGGTGGGTAATGAACCGCAACTACTCAGTTTAAATGAACATCATTTTATTAAAGCACAGCGTCCAGACTTATTGACCTGGATTTAAAATGAAATTGAAAACGTAATACGCTAGAAAAATAAAGGAATAAGGTAAAAACATGGCTAAAACAATTTTAATTACCGGTGCAAGTTCAGGGATTGGCGCCGGTATGGCACGAGAATTTGCGAAAAAAGGCTATAACCTGGCGATTTGTGCACGTCGTTTGGAGCGTCTGGAAACCTTAAAGCAGGAACTGGAAAGCCAATATGGCATCAAAGTCATTGCCAAAACACTAGATGTCACCGATTACGATCAAGTATTTGAAGTGTTTCGTGCTTTTAAAGAAGACTTTGGCACCATTGACCGAGTTATTGTGAATGCTGGTGTCGGTGAGGGCCGCCGGATTGGTAAAGGTAATTTTGCCATTAACAAAGCCACGGTGGAAACCAACTTTATTTCGGCATTGGCACAATGTGAAGCTGCAGTTGAAATCTTCCGTGCACAGAACTCTGGCCATTTGGTCATGATCTCATCCATGAGCGCAATGCGCGGTATGCCAAAACATTTAACGGCTTATGGTGCAAGTAAGGCCGGCGTGGCTCATTTAGCGGAAGGCATTCGAGCTGAACTGATCGATACGCCAATAAAAGTGACCACCATTTTCCCAGGATATATTCGTACTGAAATTAATGAAGGGGCAAAAAAGCTACCTTTTGAAGTAGATGAAAAAACTGGCTCGCGTTTATTGGCAGCAGAAATTGAAAAAGCGCCAGTTAAGGCTTATGTGCCGAAATGGCCTTGGTTGCCACTCGGTCTAGCCATGAAAGTATTACCACTTAAACTGGTGAACAAGTTAGGTTAAAAGCGCTCTTAGATCTATAAAAAGAGAAGCTAGAGCGCTTCTCTTTTTATTTTTTATGACAAACTGAGAAAAATTTCTGAATCAGTATTTTTTTCTAAAAAATGTATAGCTTGAATTTACAAAAAAGCGAAATTTTATAAATCCTAATATATTGATTATTAAAATAAAGTTTTAAATTATCAAAAATTATATTTTTATTTTATTGATGAATTTGCAATTAAATCAATTACTTTTAAATTTTCGTTTCATGAGAAAGACCATCTTTAACTTTTCTTAATTTTCGCCAATTTTAAGAACTTTTCCAAACTGTCCAAAACTTAGACATACTCACTTTAAAAGTAGAAAGATAACTTCTCTTTTTTAGAATTTCCTTTAATGTACAACCGTTCAGAAATTAAAGGTTGTCCATATGTCTACATCTGCGGATATGACTGACCAGCAGCGAATCTCCAGGGTCAGAAGTATCGTTACTCAAGCCGGGGAAGAGGTGCGTGCTCGTTATCCCATACTCAAACATCAGAACTTTATCGGTGCGAGTATTTTAGGCTTTGCCTGGGCAGGCATGATTGCATGTGCGGTAGCATATGGAACAGGTTATCTCTCAGCATGGTTTACCATTCCTTTGATTGCGATTTTTGCGTCATTGACCCATGAATTGGAACATGACCTCATTCATTATATGTATTTCAAAAAAACACCTTGGGCACATCATTTGATGCTGGCACTGGTCTGGCTGGCACGTCCAAACACCATCAGTCCATGGGCACGTCGTCGTTTACATTTGCATCATCATAAATATTCAGGTACTGAACATGACCTGGAAGAACGTGGCATCAGTAATGGTATGCCTTGGGGCATTCGCCGAATTCTGGTGATTAGTGACCAGTTGATGTCAGTGTATCTACGTCCATTTCAGATGTTTAAAATGATTCATCTTTTTCTGGAAAAACAGCCTGAAAAAGAACGTAAAATTGCCATGATTTCTCAGTTATTCGGCTTTTTACCTCTCAGCATTATTTACTATGGATTGTGCTACCTGTTTGTGGTCTTTCATGGTTTAAATGCAGTTGCACCGCTATTCGGTTATGAGATGCTCTGGTCGCAAGGCATTGTCGACGCCATGCCGATCGTGAATCTGCTGGCAGTCATTTGGGTGATTCCGAACTTTATCCGTTCTTTTAGCTTGCAGTTTGTCAGTTCAAATATGCATTATTATGGCGATATTGATCCACGTGATGTGATCAAACAAACCCAAGTGCTCAATCCATGGTGGATGGTCCCGTTCCAGTTATTCTGCTGTAATTTTGGTTCGACCCATGCGATTCATCATTTTGTGGTCAAAGAGCCATTTTATATCCGTCAACTGACGTCCAAAACGGCGCATAAAGTAATGAAAGAAGTGGGCGTGCGTTTTAATGATGTGGGAACTTTTAAGCGTATGAATCGCTGGAATGACTATAAAATCTAAGCTTTAATTTCCATAAGAAATCCCGTTTTTAAGCGGGATTTTTTTATATTTATCCTTGATGTTTTACCCAATGGCAAGATGTATAAGCCTGTATTTTGCAAGAATCCTATCTTAGTTAAATTTAGATGAACATTCATTTAAAATGACTGTTGAGGAAATAGTTCAAAAGAATAAACTCAGGTAAAATTAAGTATATCTTTATATAAATTAGCCCGCTATGTTGCTGAAAGCCGCCACCATTGCCTTGATTCCTGCACTTGTCATTCAGGGTAATCGTATCAAGAAAAATACCCTAAGACTGCCGGAACCTGAAGGTGCACGTGAAGGTCAAACCGGAACCGGCAACAAACTGTCTCTGCTGATTTTAGGGGATTCGGCAGCAGCAGGTGTAGGCGTAGAACATCAGGATGACGCATTACTGGGTGCAATTCTGCATGAACTGAAAGATGACTTTGAAATTGACTGGAAATTACAGGCCAAAACAGGCGATACCAGCTCAAAAGTAATTCATGCTTTGGACCAAATAGGAGTCCAGCACTATGATGTAATCGTCACGTCGGTTGGCGTCAATGATGTGACCAAACTGATACCTGTCGAGGTTTGGATTCAGAAACAGGAACAGCTTTATAGTAAAATCCAGCAAAAATTTAGTCCGAAACTGATCATTGCTGCCGGAGTTCCGCCAATGAATATGTTTCCGGCGCTACCGAATCCTTTAGCCTGGCTATTTGGCCAGTATGCTAAACAGATGAACCAGCAACTGGAAAAATTTGTGAATCAGCAAGTGAATATGCAATGGATTGAATACGATATTGAAAAATACCGTGCCATGAATTTACAAATGGCTGCAGATGGTTTTCATCCGAGTAAGGAAGTTTATACACTTTGGGGACAAGAAGTAGCTGGCAAGATTCGCAAGACCTTTTAAAATAGTTGAAATCTCTCAATTTAGTTAATTCTATGTCTGATATTGAAACCCATCCGCTACCGCCATTTTTACCACCCAATGCCAAATTGCTGATGTTGGGTAGCTTTCCGCCACCTGCCACACGCTGGAAAATGAATTTTTATTATCCGAATTATCAAAATGATATGTGGCGGATTTTTGGACTGATTTTCTTTGAAAATAAAGATTACTTTTTAGATCTACCCAATAAAAAATTTCAGGAACAATTGATCCGGGAGTTTTTAACAGAAACGGGGATTGCGATTTTTGATAGTGGCTATCAGATCCGGCGTTTAAAAGGCAATGCTTCAGACAAATTTTTGGAAATAGTAGTACCCACCAATATCGAGCAACTGCTCAGCCAAATGCCGCAGTGCAATCATATTATGACCACAGGCGACAAGGCCACAGACACCATGATGCTGTCCATGCCTGAAGGGACTTTAAAGCCGAGTATTGGCCAGCCAAGTCAGGCCCATTTTGTCGGACGTGATCTGTATTTATATCGCATGCCTTCATCTTCTCGAGCATATCCGGTTTCTCTGGAGAAAAAAGCCGAAAGTTACCGGACAATGTTTGAACATGTGGGTCTGGTTTAATATTTAATCCAATAATCAGGTGAAAATAGTTAAAGAAGTTTCTGGGCTGCAGATAAGAAATAAACTTACTATTTGTAAGTTGGTGGCTTTATTTATTCATATTTGGATATTCGACCCAGCGATAGCTACTGATCTTAATCTCCCGGACATGATGAAAGCTTGACCAGATTAACTGGCTACCTTTGGTCCATTTTAAAGCTCGAATACGCGACTCCACCTGCTGTATTTCCTCAGGTGAGGCCGGACGTAAAGGCCCAATTTCTGCATATAAGCGTACTCCTGGATAACGCTTAAATTTACCTTTAAGCAACGAATGAAACCAAAACAGTTTGCTACTGTTCACAGCCTGTATGCAGGCCATCGGCTGATGCTGTAAATTTTCAGAAAAAGTAGTGGAATAAGTATCAAAAAAGAAACCCGTACTGGTCTTTTTGTTGAGAAATATAGTTCCGATCGGAGTAATGCTAGGCAAACCTTTAGAGTTGACCGTTGCAATAGAGCAATGCATGGCAGCCCGTTGTGCATCAGCGACCACTTGGCGAATCTGTTGCCATTCACTCTCAGAAATCATGTCGTGATTCTCTTTTTATTTTTTATAAATTTTATAACAACTTATTTAGCTTGGCATTGCCTGAAAAAACTAAAACTACGGCAGTTTGATCAATCTAAAACGTCATTCAGATTATAAAAAAGAGCCACATGGGCTCTTTAAAAAATGCAAAATGCGGCGATTAGCCATCGTATTCGACATAATCCCACAAATTTAAACGTGCTTTAATTTCATGACGGATCTCAGGCAACATCGGCAAAAGAGTACCATCAATCCATAAGCTCAACGCTTGGGCAGAAAGTACTTGCTGCTGTTCATCGACCAGTTGTGCACCTTTCAACATAATTCCGGTCTCATCAGTGGCTTCGGTTTCTACACCTTTAAATAAAACCTGTAATTCATAACCGCTATCCTGAATCAGCCATTCCAGTTCGAGCTGAATATTTTCACTGGATTTCAAAACCACCTGGCCCTCGACCGTATCGGATTCAGACAAACAGTTGTGTTCAACCCGAATTTTGGCCAAATACCATTCTTGCTGGGATAAATCATGGAGGGTTTTTACAGGCGTCAGAATATCACTGAACTTAAACTGACGGCTTAAATCAAAAAATTGCATGGGAGTGGAGGGCGAACAAGCGCAAAATACGAGAAAAGTGTAATTCTAAAGTAAGTGCAATAGACTGTAAAACCTTTTAAACGATGATTAGGCTAAGTTAGTTTAAGCGGCCATTCTCGAAACACGGACTCTTTATATAATGTAATTTTGAGGTCATTCCAATGTCATTACATTAGCCATTCACCAGGAAATTTCGTCACCAGATTCATCATAAAACGCTGGAATTTTGTAGTTTCCGGATCATGTAGATGTTGAATGCTACGGCCATCTTTTTGATGTTCTAGCCAAATCATTTCATTTTTTTCATTCAGCTTAAGCTGATAAGCCACGCGTGGTAAGTACTGATCCATCGCACTGGCAATTTCCTTCTGAAAATCTTCCGACTCAATGACCAGACCGACTTCGGTATTCAGATAGGCCGAACGCGGATCAAAATTAAATGAACCCACAAACACCATGCCATCCAGATCAAAGAATTTGGCATGCAAACTGGAGCTGTTTTTGTTTTTAGCCGGGATGATGTCTCCGGTCATAATTTCATACCAGGTGCGTTCCGGACGGACAATGTAGGGCTTAAATTCCCAGAGTTCGATGCCACTTTTCAATAATTGCTGACGATATTGCTGATAATAGGCATGCACCGCAGCCACATCATTGGCCTGAAAAGAGTTGGTCAGGATTCTGATTTTCACGCCTTGTTGCGCACGACGGGTTAAATAGTCGGCCCCTTTTTGCGTGGGAATAAAATACGAGGACACCAGTTCCAGATGTTTTTTTGGCTCACCCATCAGTTCGAGCATATGGGTATAAATATAATCGCCATTTTTGGCATGGGGACGGGCTTTTGCGGGACTATCCGCAACAAAATAAGCCGGCGCCCAATGAATAGGTTGTTTTTTTAAGTGCTGTTCGACTTGTTTCTCGGCAATGCCCACCCGGCGTTTGAGTTCAGTTTCATCGACATCTTCACGTGCAAATTCAGCTCTGAGCCTTTTGAGCATTTCAGGATGGCCGGCATCATTCAGCACCTGTCGAACGTCATAACTCAGATCATCATTCCAGAAGTTAATAAAGGTCTGATTGGCATCTGTTACGCTTTGACCCGCAAAGAATATATCCACATCGGTGAATTGGAAATCTTCACTGGCATCAAAATATTCACTGCTGATATTGCGGCCTCCGGTCACGGCTGCAGTTCCGTCTGCAATGATCAATTTATTATGCATGCGATGATTAACCTTTTTCATCCGGAAGCCATAATCCAGCGCACGTAAATGACGAAATTTATAGGGATTAAAAATCCGGACTTCGAAATTTGGATGCTGGCTTAGAGCAAGAAGCTTGTCATCAAGCTGGGTGCCATTTTGATCATCAATCTGAACCCGCACTTTGACACCGCGATCGGCAGCTTTTAAGAGCTGGGACAAGATCATATTGCCAATATAATCATCCTTCCAGATGTAATATTGTAGATCCAGATGATATTTGGCTTTGTTAATCAGGTGCAGGCGTGCTGCCATACTCATAAAGCCATCATAGAGCGGTAAGAAAGCCGTTTTACCGCTATTGATTTGCTGTTTTGAAAGTTGATTGTCGATCCAGTGCGCAGGTCGAACCGGCGTAATTTTCGCTTCTTCAGCAGTGTTAGGAGCCAGTTCACAGCCAGAAAGCATGATGCTAAAAGTAAAAATGCTCAAACATACAAAGGGCGAAGGTTTAGTCATTGATGTTCCATTAATTATAGGATCTTTTATTCCTTATCTGGTGATGTTAATAGTTGAATCTCCGAATAGAAAGAGGTTACTGTTAGTCATCTGTAAATCAGCAAAAAAAGGACAGTTTTACATGAAATCACGTGCAGCAGTTGCGTTTGGTCCAGGCCAGCCATTAGAAATTGTAGAAGTGGATGTTGCTCCACCAAAAGCAGGTGAAGTACTGGTAAAAATTAGCCATACAGGCGTGTGTCATACCGATGCATTTACCTTGTCTGGTGAAGATCCTGAAGGTGTATTTCCTGCAATCCTGGGTCATGAAGGTGCGGGTGTGGTCGTTGAAGTCGGTGAAGGGGTCACTAGCCTGAAACCGGGCGATCACGTGATTCCGCTTTATACTGCTGAGTGCGGCGAATGCTTGTTCTGTAAGTCAGGTAAGACCAACCTGTGTGTTGCTGTGCGTGCGACCCAGGGTAAAGGTGTCATGCCAGATGGAACGACCCGTTTCTCTTATAATGGTGAGCCGATCTATCACTATATGGGTTGTTCAACTTTTTCTGAATATACCGTGGTTGCTGAAGTTTCTCTGGCAAAAATTAATCCTGAAGCCAACCATGAGCATGTTTGCCTGCTTGGCTGTGGTGTGACTACCGGTATTGGTGCGGTACATAACACGGCGAAAGTTCAGGAAGGTGACAGTGTTGCAGTATTTGGTTTAGGTGGTATCGGTCTTGCTGTGGTACAAGGCGCACGTCAGGCCAAAGCCGGCCGTATCATTGTGATTGATACCAATCCGGATAAATTTGAACTGGCTAAACAGTTTGGTGCGACAGATTTCCTGAATCCAAAATACTATGATCAGCCGATCCAGCAAGTGATTGTCGAAATGACCGGTTGGGGTGTAGACCATTCATTCGAATGTATCGGTAATGTAGATGTGATGCGTTCAGCACTAGAATGTGCACATCGTGGTTGGGGTCAGTCGGTGATTATTGGTGTAGCTGGTGCAGGTAAAGAAATTTCAACTCGTCCATTCCAGTTAGTCACAGGTCGTAAATGGATGGGTACTGCGTTTGGTGGGGTGAAAGGCCGTTCACAATTGCCGGGAATGGTAGAGCAATCCATGAAAGGTGAAATTCAACTTGAGCCTTTTGTGACACATACCATGCCATTAGATCAGATCAATGAAGCTTTTGACCTGATGCATGAAGGCAAGTCGATCCGTACAGTCATTCATTTTGACTAAGCTGTTTTAATCTAAAAAAGACCGGTACCAATCCGGTCTTTTTTATGCGGCTTTCACTTGATTCAGGATACATTAGTGCATGAAAGCCTCACAGAGAGTCACTGAAACAACACACGCCTGCTAATGTCATTACATGCCAGATGCTTATATTAAATAGGACGTATGAAAATACGTGATAAAACCATTTTAAAGAATAAGGATAAGCTCTATGTCGAATGATAATTTTGATCGTGATGTAATTAAGAATGCGCCTAAAGATGTCCGCGATGATTTAAATGCTGATCCAATTACTGGTGAACCTGGCGCGCATCCTGTGGGTACAGGTGTCGGTGCCGCAGGTGGCGCAGCAGCAGGTGCAGCTATTGGGGCTGCAGGCGGTCCAGTGGGTGTCGCTGTCGGTGGTGTAGTTGGTGCGGTCGTTGGCGGTCTGGCAGGTAAAGGTGTAGGCGAAGCTATAAATCCAACAGAAGAACAGGCTTACTGGCGTGATAATTCGATCAATACGCCATATTATTCAGATGCCCGCACTACTTATAGCGATCTGGATTATGACCGTGACTATGATACGGCCTATCGAGTCGGTTATGAAAACCGTGGCAGCTATGATGCCCATACCCGTTTTGAAGACGTAGAACCTGATTTGAGACTGAAATGGGAACAAATGAAAGGCGAATCACGTTTAAACTGGGAACAGGCTAAATTTGCAGTACGTGATGCCTGGAATCGTGTTTCACGTTAATTTTTAATCTTTGGATTAAAATGAAGTTTCTTTGGTAAAATCCGCGATGGGTTTGTGGGTTTTACCACTTTTAGTGATATGTCTCACGGTTTTATGGATCGATAAATAAAAGTAGAAAAGTTAATAAATATTTTTTTATATTTAATGCTTGTCAAATGATCACAGAGCGCGTATTTTAATTTCAGAATCACATTTTATGAAAGACATAACATGTTAAAGCAACCTATCATTTCAAACGCATATTTTTATTTCTGGCAGTTTAGCTAATTGCCTGAACGCGTTTGGGCAATGAAAAGGTTGCCCACCAGTTTATACCTGATCGGCAACCCTGATCAGGTTTTTTTATGCCTTTCATTTTTATATAATATTTTGGAGACAGCCATGACAAACTTTAACTATTCATACTTTAACAACTTTTATTGGTCTTATTTTAGTCAGCTAATGACACTCACAACACCTTCGATTAGACCCATAGCGCTCAAATAAAAGTTTGGACTGATTGCCAGTCCCAGGATTAAAGTCATGAATACTTCAAATACATCACAACAACATCATGCTGAAAGCATTTTAATTTTACCTCAGCAGCTTAAGCAGCAATTGCCACTGTCTCCGCAATTGGCCAGCCAAGTCGCTGAACATCGTCAAACCATTCAAAATATATTAGAAGGCAAGGATCATCGTTTGATGGTGGTCACAGGCCCATGTTCCATTCATGATGAAGCCTCCGCGCTAGACTATGCAGAAAAATTAAAACAGCTTCAGTCACAGCTATCTGATCAGATTTTCCTGGTGATGCGTGCTTATATCGAAAAACCACGGACTACCGTAGGCTGGAAGGGTTTCCTTTACGATCCAAATCTGGATGGTTCATCCAATATGCAATTGGGCTTGGAAAAATCCCGTGACTTATACCTCAAAATCATTGAAATGGGTCTTCCGATTGCCTCTGAAATTCTTAGCCCGATGGCAACCGCTTATTTCGATGATCTACTGACTTGGGGTGCGATTGGCGCACGTACCAGCGAATCGCAAATTCATCGCGAAATTTCCAGCTATATGCCATATAGCATTGGTTTCAAAAATGGTACTGATGGTTCGATCCAGATTGCTCTGGATGCCATTCAGTCTGCCTCTCATCCACATCAATTCCTGGGGATGAGTCAGTCAGGTTTGCCATGCATTTTACACTCGCAAGGTAATCCTAAAGCACATTTGATTTTACGTGGCTCGAATAGCGGACCAAATTACCAATTGTCAGAAATTGAGAAAATCCGGGCCAAACATCAGATCGACTTACCGGCATTGGTGATTGACTGTAGTCATGGCAATAGCTCGAAAAATCCGATGCTACAGCCTGAAGTACTGGAACAGATCGTAGCAGAACGCTTACAGACCAATGTTCGTGGCGTAATGCTAGAAAGTCATTTGGTAGATGGCAACCAGAAAATTTCTGAGCAAATGACTTATGGTCAGTCTGTAACTGATGGATGTCTGGGCTGGACAA
Organism: Acinetobacter lwoffii; assembly: GCA_013530545.1. Classification (GTDB taxonomy): domain Bacteria; phylum Pseudomonadota; class Gammaproteobacteria; order Pseudomonadales; family Moraxellaceae; genus Acinetobacter; species Acinetobacter lwoffii_G. Next base: position 749 of record SPVA01000006.1, on the reverse strand, counting down.
AAACAGAACAACTATTGTTAAATATGACTGACTCACTACGACTAGAAGGTTTGAAGCGTAGTGCTTAAAACTGAATGATGTCTTTCCTCAATTGATTGGGGAAAGACAGAATCGGATGAAGCTGATCAGTGCATCTCCCAGATGCTTAAATCAGCTCATCAGAGCGTTTGAAAATAAAAATAATGATTAGAACGATTTTATAAATTGAATAAAAATAATTAAATTAAAAAATAAACAATAACAATAATTTATTAGAGATCTTGCTCCAGCTCATTCTATACGGCTGACCAGTCATGATCTCAGGAATCTCGATATGTATACAACCGAATTGCTCGATGAAGCACGTAAATTTATGCACCATATGCTAAGCGTAATACGGACTCCAATAATGAACTGCGCTTGCAAATCAAATTGAAAAGTAATCGTCTTAACCCAGTTTTGCAGGCGGAAAGTACTCAAATATCTATGCTTGAGCAGTCTAGATCACGCACACTTTCTACCGATTAATACTGAGGATCTGGGCAACGCATAATTTGGCTAAAAACGTATGGCCAATGTCACTTTTAATGTTAGGTGGCATAATCAATGCCAGAGTCTGAAAGCGGATATTTCTATTTTGGACTTACAAGGGTTGTTATTCACCAATTAAAATGTCTATGCGATAAACCATTTAAAATGTCCTGTTTTTAACCACAAGAGTCAAGCACAGGATTTAACTTTCTTTGTTCAATAACAGCTTTCTGAGCTTT
>SPVA01000019.1 GCA_013530545.1 Acinetobacter lwoffii | reverse complement strand
CAATCTAAAATATTTGTATTACCTGAAAAAAGGCAAAGGCAATGTCCGCGAGTAGTGAAAATTAAAGCACAAAAATATCCAAGAAAATGCCAGTCAATTTCTTAACTGACTGGCATTACATGAATGATGGGCTTTTATTATTTTCTCGTATCAGTCAGTTTAAAATAACGCTTCTAAACGCACCAAAGCCCCGACATAGTGATCACGATCTTCGCGATGATCATTCAAATAGTTCAGGTCGGTCTGGACAAAAAACCATTCACGTAAAAAAGGTTGTCTCCACGACACATAGGGGCCCCAGCGGTTGAGACGCAGATCCTTGTCATTTAGATAACCACCGGTATAAATGCCGTAACTGAAACGGTTGTCCTGAAAAAACTGATGTTGCCTGAAGGTGTAGTTGTCCCAGGTCAGATCATCGTCTTGATCATCTGCATAAGTCAGACTAAGCTGATTGGAGAAAAAGGCCTGATTGGGACGGGCATGGATTAGCTCCAGATTGGTCCGTAAATAGTTTTCGCTTTGAGTGCCATAGCGATAAATCTGTTCGGCATGAAAAGAGTAGTCATTTTCCAACGTCCAATCCTTACTGGCTTTGACACGCAGATAAATATCATCGCCAGAACGTAAGCCCAGATCCAGATCGGTTTGGAAAGGAATGCGATCTGACCATTCTGACCAACGTAAGGCAAAAGAGCTGTTATCTTCACGTGCACGTTTAGTATCCAGACGCTTATCTCCGGAAGTGGCAGGATTTTCATTGGTAATGGCGACATTGCTGTCTAATTCATTGTCCAGACTGTCATCACCAAAAACCACACTCAGCTTTTGTTCCAAGGTCGGAAGCTTGATCTTGCCGCGGATTCGGGGCTTAATCTCATAGCCTTCATATTCATCCCAGCGATTATCTAGAATGATCCGTAATGTGGCTGCAGCTGGCTGATCCGGATCGGTTTCACCAAACCAGTTATCAATTTTATGTGCAGTACGATCGGCCCATTCGCGGATGCCTTTCTGTTTTTGATCCGCCCATGAATAATTTTCTGTCTCTAGCGTGGATGGAACGATGGCGACACTTGATTGCTCTGGCAGAACCGTCGGTGTTGCATCGATCAAACGTGGAATCTGATCCAGCAAGCCTGATCGACTTGGCTCTGTATTTGTTGGACTGGCAGGAGCAGCTGTGACTGAATTTGCCCAAGACATGCTACCACTCATTCCTAAGCCCAGAGAGAGCAGTAAAATTTGAGTAATCCTGTTTATTTGCATGAGATATTTGTTGCTCTTGTATTCTTATATTCAGCTGTAGTTTTCTAAAAAACGGCCTTAAAAAGCAAGTTAAAGCTACAAAATAACAGCAATTATTCAATCATTTGAGCCTGAATTTCCCGATAAAGCTCTAATACCCGAATGGGTTGTGGCATTGTTAAAATAATATTGTGAATATTCTGCCAATTTAGCTGTTTGTCGCGTTGCAGCAAGATGTATGGATAGGCCAGCTCATCCTCTGCGAGAGAGATGCGTTTTTCACCATGAATCACTCGGATTTTTTGATGTTCCTGTAGCAAAAGCACTGGGGTAAGCAGCTTCTTTAAACGAGATAAATTTCTGCTTTTGAATGGACTGTGCGGGTATAAATGGATGGTAATCTGGCTGTGTCCAGACTGTTTCAGCCTGCTGCAAGTAAGCCGTTGAAAAAAACTCGAGTTGCATGAACCTGGTGCTTATAACAGACCACGCCAGTGATTTAATCGCAGCAGCCTGATGTTGATGATGGGTCAGCCAATGTTGAATACAATAGTGAGCCTGCAACTGACTCGGTACCCCTAAGAGCATCAGATATTTAACAAACTGACCTTGCAGATTCAATTGCTCAACCAAATAAACCTGACGTGCCTGCCAGTTATCTTCTGCCGCATAATATAAGACAATATCCAGATAAACAGGGTGTTGTTCAACATCGGATTCTAGTTCTAAAGCACAGAGCCGCTGGATATTAGTTTCTTCTAAACCTAAAGGGTGTACATGAGCGTTTAGTTTGCCCAGTTGGATCTGTGCAGGGAATTGAATCAATTCGGAGGCTGTGATCTGTTCTTGCTGAATTATCGTTTCAGCTTTGAGCTGAGGATCGGGAGTCTCATATACAGGGGGTACCTGTATGGGTAGCTCATCTGAGCGATGTGGTTCTAGCGCATGGATTCTTGCCCTCGGCCGTCCCCGATGATATTTGGTTGTTTCCACATCTTTTAAGCTGGTTTCAGCTTCGTTTAAGGATAAGGCAGGAACGATCAAGGGGGGATCCTGTTGCAGACACGAAAATTGCTGCTGTTGTTGCAACAGCCAGATATAGCAGTGTTGCAATTCAGCCCATTGGCTGTGCAGGGCAGGAGCTTGGGGAGCCGGAATCAGCCAGATTTGCCAGCCACGTTCAGGATGATGTAAAACTGCCCAGCCTGAATCCGGATGGGCAGACAGTGCTTTTTGCAGCGCCAAGATTTCGGTGAAATAGCCACGAAAGCTTAGATGATAAGACGTGTTAGCAGAAAATTGGTAGGTGATAAGTTCAGGCTGAGTGCGGGCTTTAAATGCTGAAATCTGGGTTTTGAAAATAGGCTCATTACACAGATTAAAAATATCGCGTATTCTTTTTTTAGAACGGGCAATTTCATATAAAGGCAGGACTTTATGCTCCAGTTGCTGCGCCAGTCCATGTAATTCTTTAATTAAGTGTGCTTTTTCTAAAGCATTCATTTTTTGATCTCTAGAGATGTTTCAGTGCTTTATCTAGGGTTTGTGCCAGTACGATGTTAACCGCCAGCTCGACCAGTCTGTATTCAGCAGAATTCGAGTCGGTATAGCTTTCTGCCATTTCAATTAAATAATCAATAGAAACTGACTGAGGCAGAATTTTGCCCTGTACCAATGCCTGAAGTTCATGCATAAAAAATTTTCTTATCATTAATCTATTTATATTGCTGCAATTATAAGCAGAGATCACATAAAATAGTGATCTATTTTGAGTATTTTATAAACAAATTTTTTAATTAAAAGTGATAAAAATCAATAGAAAAAATGAGAGTAGGAAATAGTCGATATTTTTTTTAGAGTTGTGCGTCTTTCACATTGAAGGTGTTTAATGTGATCAAAAAAACAGGCTGAATCAATCAGCCCGTTTTAATGAAAAACAGCTTTGCATTAAGCCGTTTTTTCAGTTACCACAGTCGCAGCATCTGCATTTACTGTTTCAGCAGGTGCTTTAGTCGCTGGAAAGTCTGGCAGATGAACCACTTGCGCCATTTGTGCAGACGCTTGAACAGAAAAAGCCATAACGGTTGCTGCGAAAGCAAATTTAAGAGCATTCATAGGATGACCTTTAATATCAGAGTGTTCAATGACTTGAACAGAGGAGAATATTTAAACTTAATTCGGGTGAAATAATAGCAAATAAGACTTAATAGAAAATGATAGATTCGGCAAATTTAGGCAGTAAATTTTAGATAAATTACTCTATAAAACAATAAATTAGTATATTTACTCTAGTTTGATTTGTGTGGTTTTACAGGGCTTTATACTTTATTTTAGCGATGAAAATCTGGACTTAATTGAGTGTCAAAATAAAAGGTCATATGTTTTCGATCTGCCAATTTAAAACTGAATTTCGAGCTTTGTTCAATCCATGTAAGTTTTTGCTATCGCTTGTTTACCAGCTGCTGCAATCTTCTAAGAATGGACTAAGATGGAATTCCATTCATTTTCATGCTGAGAGTTTTATTATGGCAATTGCAAAAGTGGTAGAAGTCAATTCAAGCAGCAATAAAAGCTTTGAAGATGCGATTCAAACGGGCATTCAAAAAGTCACGGAAACGGTCAAAAATGTACAAGGTGCTTGGATCAATGAACAGAAGGTTGTCATTAAAGAAAATAAAATCACGGAATATCGTGTCAATTTAAAAATTAGTTTTCTGGTTGATTAAGCGAATGCCATTCAATAACAAATAAAAAAACCCCATTTAAAATGGGGTTTTTTTATTGAACGTTGTTTTATTTAGCTTGGTCTGGCGTGTCACACGTTTCTGGTGAGCACTGTGCTGCCTGACTGTTGGTTGATGTATCGAGCGCTTTTTCAAATACTTGCAGGAAAACTTCTTTAGGCTGCGCGCCTGCCAATGCCACACGTTGATCAAAAACAAAGAAAGGTACACCGGTCACTTTGAGTTGTTCATGTGCGACTTCCTGATCGAATTTGACGAAATCAGCATATTCTTCCGAATCCAACAGGTCATCGACTTCGACCGGATTCAGGCCAATACGCGCTGCGATATCTTCCAGTGTTTCACGTTCTCCAATCGCCAGACCTTGGGTCATATAGCTATAGAAGAACGCTTCCTGTGCTTCATTGCCCAAACCTTTGCTTTGCGCCAGGTGAATCAGGCGATGCGCATTAAAGGTATTGCCTGAATTGGCACCTTCCCAGTTAAATTCAATACCTTCGGCTTTGGCCATTTCAGCAATATTGCGCTGCATCTCTTCGACTTCTGCCACGGTGCGGCCATATTTTTGCGCCAGACGCTCAGAGTTGGAGACTTCCTGACGTACCGGTGCTTCAGGATCGAGCTGGAAACTGTGCCAATGTACTTCTAGCTCAATACCTGCTTCTTGTGCAGCAGCTTCTAAACGTTTTTTACCAATATAGCAGAAGGGGCAAACCACATCTGACCAGATATCTACGCGCATGTCATGTCTCTAATTTTGCTCTTGTGTTCAAGTATGAGGGTGAAGAATCAGAATTTAAAGCCCTTGAGCATCAGAAGTGTATTTCTACAGCAGATCGGCAGGATAAATAAAAGAAGAAAGAGTAGGTGATAGCCAGATGGCTTCCTTAATATAATCAGGTTCTGACTATTCAAAAAAAATATAAAAATGCCATAAAAAAACGCCCCATAGGGCGTTTTGTGAATGCAGTCAATTATGCAGTTTTTACTGCAGCTTCAACAGCAAGCATGTGACCATTTTCTTCGAAGTTTGAGTGCCAAGAAAGCGCTTCACGAAGAAGATGAGGGGTATGGCCGCCTTTTGCACATGCACGGTCAAAGTAATCATTCAACGCATCGCGGTACATTGGGTGCGCACAGTTATCAATTACTGCACGTGCACGCTCACGCGGAGCCAAACCACGAAGATCCGCAAGACCTTGTTCAGTCACTAGGATATCAACATCATGTTCTGCGTGGTCGATATGTGAAGCAAACGGCACTACAGAAGAGATGTCGCCACCTTTCGCGATTGATTTGGTTACGAAGATCGCCAAGTGGGCATTACGTGCGAAGTCACCTGAACCACCAATACCGTTCATCATCTTGGTACCACATACGTGAGTTGAGTTCACGTTACCGTAAATATCAAACTCAAGTGCAGTGTTGATGCCGATAATACCTAAACGACGTACCAGTTCAGGATGGTTTGAAATTTCCTGTGGACGTAATACCAGTTTGTCTTTGTATTGTTCAAGGTTGTTAAATACTTTTTCGCCATATTTAGCAGAAAGCGTAATAGACGAACCTGAAGCAAACTTCATCTTACCTGCATCGATCAATTCAAAGGTACAGTCTTGCAGAACTTCTGAGTACATGATCAGGTCTTCGAAGTTTGAATCTTTCAGACCGGTCAATACGGCATTTGCAATTGAACCGATCCCTGCTTGAAGAGGTCCCAGGTTTTTCGGTAGACGGTCTTCAGCCACTTCTTTTTCAAAGAAAGCGATCAAATGGTTGGCAATGCTTTGCGTCTCATCATCTGGTGCAGTTACAGTAGATGGAGAGTCGTGCAATTCGCTGTTAAATACGATACCAACAATTTTAGATGGATCGATATTGATCGCATGTGTCCCGATACGCTCATCCACTTGAGTCAAAGGAATCGCTTGACGCGTTGGACGGTATGACGGGATATAGATATCGTGTAAGCCTTCAAATGCCGGGCTTAAGTTGGTATTGATTTCTACAATTACTTTTTCAGCAAAGATTGCAAAGCTTGCAGAGTTACCTACAGATGTGGTTGGAATGATGCCGCCATCTTCAGTGATTGCAACCGCTTCAATGATCGCAACATCTGGTTTTTTCAGCTGTTGGTTACGCATTTGTTCAACAGTTTCAGACAAATGCTGGTCGATGAACATCACTTCGCCGTTGTTGATCGCCTTACGTAAAGTGTTGTCGACCTGGAACGGTAAACGACGTGCCAGTACGCCAGCTTCAGTCAGTTGTTTGTCTAGATCGTTTCCTAGTGATGCACCAGTAATTAACGTGATCTTTAATGGATTTGCTTTTGCCTGTTGAACCAAAGCTAAAGGAACCGCCTTCGCTTCACCAGCGCGAGTAAAGCCACTCATACCCACAGTCATGCCATCTTGGATGAATTCAGCCGCTTGTTCAGGGCTGATGACTTTGTTGTGTAGGGAGGCTAAACGGATACGATCTAAAGACATTTTAACTCTCATTAATTCTTAAACTATGATACGGATTGTACCGCTCAAAAAATGTATTGTGCATAGGTGTTAGGCTAAGGTCTAATTTTTTAGCTAAATGTAGGTATAATAAAAAATGATGATTTTTAAATGATTGAATTCGTGAACTATAAAATGAATTGTATAGAAAAACTAAAAAGTCATTTGTTGAATTACTGATCACTTCTTAAAAGTGATCAGTCAAGGTTTGGCGAATTTTATCGAGTGTAGTGGCGGGGGGAAGTGTCTCAGGGTTCGCCTGATTCACGGGTAGTGAAATGATAGCTTCCAGCCCACCTTCAGGACGATTATGGATACGTAATTGACCATGGTGAATATCGACAATCCGTTTAACAATGGCCAGCCCCAAGCCACTGCCTTGTACCGTTCGTGCCGAATTGCCCCGAACAAAAGGCTGCATCAAGGCTTCAATCTGATCTTCCGGAATGCCTTCGCCATGGTCTGCGACACAAATCAACAGTTGATCTTCTTCAACATGCGCAGAAAGCTCAATTGGTTCTGAACCATAGCGTTTTGAGTTGTTGATCAGATTGCCAATCAGTCTTTTTAGCGACATGCTACGTGCCTGAATGGTCGGTATATCTTGTGGGGTGAAACGGATATCTAGCGGTTTAAACTGCTTGACCAGTTCCTGTAGCAGTACATTGACATTGGTGTCCTGCGGTTCTTCATCGGAACCGTCGCGCATATAGGAAATGAACTGATCCAGAATCGCGTCCATATCTTCGACATCATAAATCAGGCCTTCTTTGAGAAAGTCTTCATCTGGCATCATTTCGGCACTGAGGCGGATCCGGGTTAAGGGCGTGCGCAAGTCATGTGAAATACCGGCCAGCATAATTCGGCGTTCCCGCTCGGTCTGATCCAGCGTGTAAATCATCTGGTTAAAGGCATGATTGACCTGACGGATTTCCAGTGGACCATGATTGGTATCCAGATAGGGCGCTGAACCGATTCGACTATAACTGTTGGCGGCATTCTGCAGACGGCGTAAAGGACGGTTGAGCTGACGCACCAAGGTCAAAATAATGATGCCGACAATAATTGGCGTGCCGAGCAACCAGCCTAAAATCAGTTCATTACTATAATTGGCATAGGTCTTTAAAGGTTCCTGTACCCAGTGACCATTCATTTCAGGGGTCTGGATCCAGATACGAGGACTTGGCTTAAACTGGAAATAGACTGTGGCTTGTTCGATACGTAACTCTTTGGCCAGTTTGGTTTCGATCTGCCGGGTAAAAAATTCGGCAATCAGCTTTTCACGGACAGTGGGATATTCTGCTGGATTGGTAACATATTCAATGCCGACCCGGTTTCTTAACCAGTCATCGATATCGACTTCCTGCTGTTTATGATACAGGCGCAGATCGGGATTGTTGAGAATTTCCAGTTCCATGGCCAGATAACGCGCATGTTGCTGGATTTCAGGTAAAAATAAGGTACGCCAGAAGAACCACAAAGACATGAACAGGCTGAAACAGACCACAAAGACCACCAGAACTGTGGTACGCATGGCGGCAGAACGCGGTTTGATCTTGTCCAGAAAGCGTTCCCCACGCGTGCGTTTTTTTTCTGAGTAGGTAACAAAATCGGTAAATTTTTGTGGGTCGATGGGGTCGAGTTTCACATTGCGTCCTTTTGCTCAAAAGGGGAGGCTTCCCCCGTAGTTGGATACACGTTAAGGTCATCCGCAACTGTTTGAGGCACGACTCAAGATGGTCAATGATGTTTCTGCGAGAGAATTGCTTGAATGACGGAGGTTGTCGAGTTTTGCGGATGACAATGGTTTTGCTTACTTTTGTCGAAACAAAAGTAAGGCGAACCGCAGGTTAAACCCTATAAATGAGCTTAAACCATCAGACTCCGTCATGAATCAAGGTATTAATTTACTCCGCACCATCTGGAACAAACACATAACCCACCCCCCAAACGGTCTGGATATAACGTGCACGCGCAGGATTTTCTTCAACCAGACGGCGTAAACGTGACACCTGAACATCAATTGAACGTTCCATTGCACCCCATTCACGGCCACGCGCCAGATTCATCAGCTTGTCGCGAGTTAAAGGTTCACGAGGATGCTGCACCAGTGCTTTGAGTACTGCAAATTCGCCGGTAGTGAGTGTTACCACTTGGCCTTCACGGGTCAGGGTGCGGGTGGACAGATCCAGTGACCATGGACCAAAAGAAACGACTTCCATCTGCTGGCTTGGTGCACCTGGCACTTCGCGTACCTGACGGCGCAATACCGCACGAATACGCGCTAGCAGTTCATTCGGGTTAAATGGTTTTGGCAGGTAATCGTCGGCACCTGCTTCCAGACCGGCAATACGATCCGAGTCGCTACCACGAGCGGTGAGCATAATGATAGGCGTATCGATATTGGATTGGCGTAAACGACGACAGATACTCAAGCCATCTTCGACCGGAAGCATAAAGTCAAGCACGATCAGAGAAAACAGTTCCCGCTGTAAAAGTCGATCCATCTGCGTGGCATCATGTGCAGTTTTAACCACAAAGCCTTTATCTTCGAGAAAACGCTGTAATAAGGTACGCAGACGAACATCATCATCAACCACCAGGATCCGTTCGACCCGGTCCGTTTCGGTATGTACGGCATCGGCTTTTTCAGCAGGTACAACTAAACTCATGAGATGCTCCTTTATTCTTTATTGTCATCATAAACAAAAATCAAATAGGCTTTGAGTATACGATTCATTGATATTAATTGACTATGCTCTAAAGCACCAAATATTGCAGTTAAAATCAAGACATAGATACCAAATATATACATCTAAATGAGCAAAAAATACGATTTTAAGCTGGATAAAAAGCAAAGTTCATACAAACTTTATCGGGAAAAGCTGAAAACTATGGCACTTCATAATATAAAGATGAGGTAAATTAATAAAAACAATGGTGGATTTTATAGACCCGGTCTTTATAATCATGCCATTTAGTACTTATCCTTGTGGGATCAAACACGATGACTGACTTAGTTCAGCAGTTGGCAAAAGAACTTGCCGTACGTCCAAATCAAGTTGAGGCTGCCATCAAGCTTATTGATGAAGGTGCCAGTGTTCCTTTTATTGCACGTTACCGTAAAGAAGTAACGCAAGGCTTGGACGATACGCAACTACGTCAACTCGATACGCGTTTATCATACTTGCGTGATTTGTATGAGCGCCGTGACAAGGTGATTGAATCACTCAAAGAACAAGATAAATTGTCTGATGACTTATTGGCGCGTGTGAATGCAGCGGAAACCAAAAATGCATTAGAAGAAATTTACGCGCCGTACCGTCCAAAACGTACCAGTAAATCATTCAAGGCCAAAGAAGCCGGTCTAGGCCCGATTGCCGAAAAAATCTTTAATGAAGCCGTTGATCCAGCTGAAGCTTTGGTGGGTTTTAGCCATGAAGATTACCCAGATACTGAAAGCCAGCTTGATGCGATCCAGCACATCCTGATTGATGACTGGGCGCAAAATATCGCGCTGACCACTGAACTTAAAGCGACATTTGCAAAAACTGCCGTGCTGAAAAGTTTGGTTGCCAGTGATGAGAAAAAAGAAGTCGGTAAAAAATTCCGTGATTATTTCGATTTCTCTGAAAACTTGAATAAAGTGCCTTCACACCGTTTATTGGCGATGCTGCGTGGCCGTCAAGAAAACGTTTTAGGCCTGAAAGTGGATGGCGAAGATGATGCCCCGTTGGCGCGTATTGAAACTGAATACAATCTTGAAACTGTTCAGCCACAAGCGCGTCAGGATTTCTTGAAGCAAACTGCAAAACTATTTTGGCTCGGTAAAGTTCGTCCAACGATCGAACATTCATTGCTGACTGAAAAACGTCTGGCTGCTGAAACAGAAGCGATGAACGTCTTTGCTGAAAACCTGCGTCATTTACTGCTTTCTGCACCTGCAGGCGCACGTACCACTTTGGGCGTGGACCCGGGTATCCGTACCGGTGTGAAACTGGCGGTAGTGAACGAGTCTGGTGATGTTCTTGCACACAGCACGATTTATCCATTTGCACCAAAAGACGATAAAGAAGGTTCACTGGCCGAGCTGGCGCGTTTATGCCGCGAGTTCAATGTTGACCTGATCGCGATTGGTAATGGTACTGCAAGCCGTGAAACTGAAGCTTTAGTTGCTGAAATGATGGCTGCGAACAGTGATCTGAAAATGACGCGTGTTTCTGTATCTGAAGCAGGTGCATCGGTGTATTCAGCATCTGAACTAGCTTCACAGGAACTGCCTGAACTAGATGTATCTATTCGTGGTGCGGTATCGATTGCACGCCGTTTACAAGATCCACTAGCAGAACTGGTGAAAATCGATCCGAAATCGATTGGTGTGGGTCAGTATCAACATGACGTGAACCAGACCGGTCTGGCGAAAACCCTTGAAGCGGTCGTTGAAGACTGTGTGAACTCAGTGGGTGTGGATGTAAATACTGCATCAGCAGCAATTCTGGGTTATATCGCGGGTCTGAATAAATCGATCGCACAGCAAATTGTGGAATTCCGTAAGGAAAATGGTCGTTTTGACAATCGTCAGTCTTTGAAAAAAGTACCACGTTTAGGCGAGCGTACTTTTGAGCAGGCTGCGGGCTTCTTGCGTATTCAAGATGGTACAGAACCACTGGATGCGTCTGCAGTTCACCCTGAGTCATATGCTTTGGTGAGCAAAATTGTTGAAGCAAAAGCAACGACTGTAAAAGACATCATTGGCAATACTGAAATCATTCGCCAAGTGAATGCAGAAGAATTTGCAGACGAGAAATTTGGTCTGCCGACGATTCAAGACGTATTGGCTGAACTGGAAAAACCGGGCCGTGACCCGCGTCCAGAATTCCGCACTGCTAAATTCCGTGATGACATTACTGAAGTTGCGCAATTGTCTGAAGGCATGCAACTGGAAGGTGTAGTCACTAACGTGACTAACTTCGGTGCATTTGTCGATGTGGGCGTGCATCAAGATGGTTTGGTACATATTTCTGAACTTGCCAATGAATTCGTCGCTGATCCGCATAAAGTGGTGAAACCGGGTCAAATCGTACAAGTCCGTGTTTTGAATGTGGATGCTGAACGTAACCGCGTGAATCTGTCGATGCGTCCTGAAGGTTCTGAAGCGCCGGCGAAAGCACCACGTCAGCCACGTCGCGAGAACAATGAGCCACGTGGTGAACGTAAGCCTCAGGGTAAACGTCCACAGCAAGGACGTCCGCAAGGTGATCGCCCTCAGGGTAAGAAATCTCAAGCGGCTAAACCACAAGAGCAAAAAATTGGTGGTTTGGGTGCATTGCTATTGCAAGCAGGGATTAAAGGTTCTAAATAATTTTTGGATATCTTTAATTTAAAAAAACCTCCCAATCGGGAGGTTTTTTATTGGATTGTTATGAATTGATCATCGGCACAATCCAGCTAGTAATAATCAGCAAAATACCGAGATGCCCCAATTTTCGTGTCACATAGACCAACTTAGACGGTGGCTGTTCCAGTCGTTTTGCATATTCTTCCATGCTAATGCCGGGCTTGCCTTTACTGGTAAATAAAAATACCGCCAGGTCGATACAGATCAGAATCGTACCGATATCAGCGACCAGCTCCATCAGGACAAAATTCTGGCGATACAGCGACATGCTGACGCTATAAATCAGATAAATGGCAAAGGCCAGACACAGGTATTGCAGGACAACTAAAAACTTCTGCATAAATCTCAACAGTTCACAAAATTAAAGCAATTATACAAATAATCGGGCAGCTGCGGCCAATTACAAGGCTTGCATCACCTCAGCAAAATTCTGCTTCTCGACCAGTTCAAGAAATTCATCACCCAGACGCTGACTTTCCGCAATACATTGCTTCCACAGCTGGATCCGTTGGGTTTGATCCAAACCTTTTAAGTTAAAGTCTTTACGATCAGGCAAACGACCCAAAGGCAAACTTTGCAGATATTGCTGCGATGGAGAAAGCAGCAAAGTTCGTGCCTGATTTTCTGGATTTGAGGTACGTTTAAATAACTTGTCGAACCAGCCGGGGGTAATGCTATCGGTAAAATGTGGATACAGCACAATGCCTTTGCTCTGAAAGGGCAGGTCAATGTGATAATCAATCAGGCCACCATCGCGATAATAACCCTGCGGCGCATCCGGAATATTGTTCACCGCTGCCATCACCCCGGGAATAGACGCTGAAGCCATCAACCAGGACAACACACTCTGTTCGGTTAGTGCATGATAATGCGTGGTAAATCCATCTTCAGCGATTTTAAACTGCTCACCCGTATTCGGCTGGCTGATTACACGTTGCATGAAATGACGGCTGTGCCGGCGCGCGACTGCGGTCGTTCCAAGAATTCCAGCCACAGAAGCCAACAACGGCAATGCCTTGTCACTCTGGAAAATGTGTTGGGCTTTAATTGAAATGACTGCGAGATGATAATCTGGATGATTGACCAGATCGTTTTCTTTGCCTTGTACCAGATCCAGCAGCATGCCACGGCAAACTTCGCTGACATCCTGACGGGTCATTTTTTTATGAAAATAGAGGTTGGTATACAGCTCACCCAAACGTTCGGTTCCCTGTTGAACTCCATGTGCAGCCATACTGGCAAAACGCCAGCTGCCAATCGAAGAACCCACCAAAGTTCTACGCTGAGGTGCACGTGGAAAAAACTCACCAAAAATCGCCTGATCCAGTCCTTGGATCCCGATGCCTTTGGGGCCGCCTGCCGCACCGGGCACGATATCGACCTGTTCGGGTTGCAAACCTTGTTCCAGAATCAGCTCACGTGCCAGATGGCCAGCACGAATCGTGAGCGCAGGCGCACGTTTTTGTAAAATCTGTACCATGGTTGAACCTATACCAGTCAAATGTGTGCTTATTTTAAGCGATAGGTTTAAAGACCCAATGGCAAGATATGTCCTAAGGTGACTTGAGAGTCATGGCATCGGGTTGATGTAAGTGTGCATGAGTTCTTTATTGCGTAAATTTAAAAAAGGTAGATTAAATGAAATAATCAAAAGCGTGGTTATAGGATAGCTTGGCCAGTAAAAAGCATGAATTAGAAAGAAACTACCTGCAAGACCTATCCATATTTTTAAAGCTAGTATTAGCTGTGTTTGTCGTAGACAGAATAGAAATAACAACGGAAGCAGGTTAAAGCTGACAATGAGCCAGAAATAGTCACTATGAATCAGGCGGTAGAATGTGGTATTGGCAGCAGGGGACCATGCAAGCCAATGGGCTGTTTGGTTGATATAGAAAAAAATATCTATCCATGTTGGGAAGCTGTAAAGTAGTGCAGTGAGAAAGGTTTTTTGTCTATTCTGGCGATACAGTGCCCATAAAAAACTATATTTCATTTGGATATTCTTGCTTTATTTTTTCAATAATTTAAGCATAAAAAAGCCTGACGAATCAGGCTATTTAAAAAATTATTTCGCAATTCGCCAGACGGCAAGCACACTTGCCAACACAATCAGAATCACCGACACAAACCACGGTGAAATAATGGCAATCGCCAGCAGAATCGCCATGATACTGCCAAACATCCAGCTACGTTTTTGCTGATGTTCCATTTGCAGGCGCATACTTTGTAATTCATTGAGCTGTTTGGCATGCCAGGCCGACTGGTTTTTTAAACCGTTTAAGCTGTCGATCATCAGGGTCGGTAAATCCTGCGCCCCTAACAGCAGATCCGGGATTTTCTGTCCCAGTTCTTTAAGGTTCTTTTGCGGATTCATCTGGGCCTTGATCCAGTCCGTCAGGATCGGTTTGGCCAGACTCCAGATATCCAGTTCAGGATACAGGTCGGTTCCTAAACCCTCGACATGCACCAAAGTTTTTAGTAGCAACATCAATTGAGGTGGAATTTCCAGATGGAAACGACGCGCGATGTCCATGACTTCAATCAGAATGCCGGCAAAGTCCAGTTCATGCATCGGTTTGGACACCATCGGCCCCACACTGCGGCGCATTTCACGGGCCAATGCATCCTGATCAGTCCCCGGTGGAATCCAGCCAGCCTGATGCACCACCTGAATCAGCTGCATAAAGTCACTGTTCATGACCGCCAGTAGCATGCGTGCTACGGTCATCTGGTCGTGTTTGGACAGTTCGCCCATAATCGCGCAGTCCAGCGCAATAAAACGCGGATTGGCTGGATTGATGGTTTCTACAAAGACATTTCCCGGATGCATGTCAGCATGGAAGAAGTTATCGCGGAAGACCTGAGTAAAGAAGATGGTTAGGCCTTTACGCGCCAGATCGGCACGATCCATGCCCAACCGGTCAAAGGTCGCGATATCTGAAATCGGCACCCCGGTAATGCGCTCGGCTACCAGCACGTCTTTGCTGTCCATGTAAATTTCCGGCACATACATCATGCTCGAGCCGGTAAAATGATGGCGCATACGGCGGGTATTGTCCGCTTCCAGCGTCAGGTCTAGTTCATTCAGAATGATCTGTCGATAATCCTGAATGATTTCCGACAGGTGCAATGCGCGGGCAGCTTCCAGACGTTTTTCCAGAAATTGACCGAGCCATTCCAGAATTTCAAAATCCTGCAAAATCTGCTGGCGAATATTCGGGCGGGTGACTTTAACCACCACTTCACGGCCATCATGCAGGGCAGCCGTATGCACCTGAGCAATCGAAGCTGCAGCCAGTGGCTGGGTATCGAAACGCGCGAATAGGGTATTTACATCAGCTTTCAGGGATTCCTGAATGCGCATCTTGGCCACGTCATTATCAAACGGCTTGACCCGGTCTTGTAGCAAGACCAGTTGCTGTAAAACTTCAGGTGGAATCAGGTCACGGCGGGTCGAGAGCAGTTGACCGAGCTTGATCGCCAACGGCCCCATTTCTTCTAAAGCCAGTTTCAGCTTGAGCGGATTTTTACGTTCACGACTGGACCAGGCAGCCGGATGCATCCGGATGAGGGACAGCACATGCCGGGATTTTTCTGGTAATTCTTCCGCAGGAAACAACGTGTCGAGTCGATAGTGCGCGGCGATGCGCCAAAGTTCGAGTAAACGTGAAACATGCGGAATCATAAAGCTGTGTACCTAGTCTTGAGTAGAATTGTTTGAGGCATCAATTTGAGCCTGAAGCTGATGGATTTTTGCTTCAACCCGATCTAAATTTTGATTCAGGATACGGGTGTCCTGATTCAGGTCATCCATTTGCCAGCGTGGGGCAAACAGACCACTGTCTTCTTTTAAGGCATCTTCAGCAAAGAATAATTGACTTTGCAGGGTGCGTTTTAGCTGCTTGGGCAGCAGTTGCAATTTGCCAATTTCATGCGCCAGCGTCGGGCCAATCCAGGGACTTAAGTGCGCTGCCAGATCCAGTTCCGCCTGTTGCATGATGCGCTGGATTTCCTGCAATAACTTGTAGTCGCCTTGCAATGGAATATTGCCGACTTCATCGGAAAGCAGCAGCTTGAGTAATTCCACCACATTGCTGACCTGCAAGGTTGCGGTCGCTTCAAGGACTGTCGCGGAACTTGCGTCAAATGGACGTTGTTCAAAGACCGAAGGTGTTTCGGTATGACCGGTTGCCGTTGGTTCCAGACGAACTTTGCCTTCATCAAAAAACACATCAACCGAAAGCTGCGGCGAGGCGATCACCACCCGCAGCATTTTGCCGGACAGGGCATTCAGCTGGATGCGGGTAATGGCATCCAGATCAATCACATGATGAATCACGCGTTCAACAGCACCGAGTGCCAGAATTGACCACATAGGCAAGGAACCTTAAAGTTTGAAACCGCGGTGAACCGCAACAATCCCACCAGTCAGGTTGTGATAGTCACAATTCTGGAAGCCGGCATTTTCCATCATACCTTTCAGGGTGCGCTGGTCCGGATGCATACGGATCGATTCAGCCAGGTATTTATAGCTTTCTGCATCATTGGCAATGATTTTACCCATGATTGGCAATGCCGTGAACGAATAAAGGTCATATAGCTTAGAGAATGGCTCAAACACTGGTTTAGAAAATTCTAGCACCAGTAAACGGCCACCTGGCTTAAGGACGCGGTACATCGCAGCCAGTGCCGCATCTTTATCGGTCACGTTACGTAGACCGAAAGAAATGGTCAAAAGATCAAAGCTGTTGTCTGCAAATGGTTCTAAGGTTTCGGCATTGGCCAAAACGAAATCGACATTGGTACAGCCCGCATCAATCAGACGGTCACGACCGACATTCAGCATGGATTCGTTAATATCAGACAGTACCACATGACCTGTCGGACCAACTTCACGGCTAAAGACTTTAGCCAAGTCGCCAGTACCACCCGCGATATCCAGCACATGCTGGCCACGGCGTACACCTGACATATTGATTGCAAAACGCTTCCACAGGCGATGAATACCAAAAGACATCAGGTCATTCATAATGTCGTATTTGCTCGCCACCGAGTGGAACACTTCTGCGACTTTCTGGGCTTTTTCTTCGCTGTTAACAGTTTGATAGCCGAAGTGTGTGGTTGAGCCGACGTTACCGGTATTGGCACCACGCGGCAGATTATATTTAGGCACAGTACCCGTCACAGGCGTGTCAGTCAGACGTTGTTCTAAGGATTGTTGCTGACCTTGCGGGGTGCCTTGTGGAAGGGGTTCAGTTAAGAATGGGCTCACTTTGTCTGTCTGTTGTGCCGACTCGGGGGTAGGGGTAGGCGTTGTATTTTCATTCGACATTGGAGTCACTCCTAACATATCAATCGGGTTAATCTTGCATTGTCTGCATCATGACAGATTCTAAAGGCTTATTCAGCAATCATGATGCAATTGTTATGAATAATATACAGAAAAATTCACGCTTGGCAGAAATACTCATCGGGTATTTACTGAAACGGTAGCGGATCGCCAGAATGTACTTTATCGATAATCTGGCGTTCGGTTGCCGTGAACGTGCGTACAAATTTTTCTGCCGATTTGAGTGGCTTCATGGCCAGAAAACCATCCTGCATAAATTCATACATCACCTGAAAGTTATATTTATTCGCCGCGCCTTTACACATTTTAAAGGCCGTATAGACCACAAATGAACGCATGTATTTATCCAGACTCATGCCGAGCTGATCCAGCAGAGCCAACTGTTTCAAGCGTGCTTCACCCTGATCCAGCTTCAAATAGGTCAGGCGCATCATCTCGTCAGTCAGCGGTTCATGCGGATGATAATCCTGTAATAACTGAATCGCGACCTGTTCATCCAGCTGTACCGCCAGAATAGCCAGCTCTACACCTGAGGTGCCGGTTTTAATGGCATTTTCCGGAATAACTTTTTCTGCTTTATGCGCATATTTCATCAGCCGGGCAATCTGTTCTGCCAGCGCATCAAATTCAGCACCGCCGTAGAGACGGTTCAGGAAATATTCGGACATCAACAGGTTTTGTTTTTCAGCAAAATGGGCGCGATGAGTGCGCTGCATGCGGACTTTCTGCCAGGCCTGCACATCCTGTAAACGGCTTAAAATGTCAGGCCGGGTGTGATAAGCCAGTTGATAATAATGCGCTAACAGATCATCGAGTACGGCAAGTTTGGACATGAGGCTTCAATTATGATTGGAGGATGCAAGAATCTTAGAGGCTGCCGGACAATCCTGCTATGACAAATTGAACAGAGATCGGGCATTTGTATGTCAATCTGTTGTTTAAATAGCCAATTTAATCGTGTGAAAAACGTTGCCAGAGCTATTTTTTCGCTGAAACTCCTCGCTATACTGCAAATAGAATAAAAGATCAGGGTTGAAGATACGTATGGAACAACCACAATTTCAGTTAATGGATGAAGATCAGCTGTCTGTCGAGCTGATTGATGCCCAATATAATTTAAAAAAGACCCGGGGCCAGAAAAATGCCAAAAGTCTGGTGATTCTGGTGAATGGCATTGAGCTAGCCGGCAAAGGTGAAGCGGTTAAACAGCTACGTGAATGGGTCGATCCGCGCTATTTGCGCGTGAAAGCCGATAAGCCTCAGCTAGCCGGCCCAAAGCAAACCTTGTGGCAACCTTATGCGCGTTTTATTCCAGCTGAGGGCCAGATCATGGTGCTGTTTGGTAACTGGTATAGCGATCTGCTCGGCAGTGCCATGCAAGCTGAAAGCCCGCTGAGTGATGCACAGTTTGATGAATATCTGCAAGAGATGCAGGCCTTTGAACAGGACCTGAAAAATAACCATGTGGATGTGATCAAGGTCTGGTTTGACCTGTCCTGGAAAGTCTTGCAAAAACGCCTGGATGCCATGGATCCGAGTGAAACTCACTGGCATCAACTGCATGGTCTGGACTGGCGCAATCGCAAAGAATATGACACCTTGCAGCGCCTGCGTCAGCGCTTTACCGAGGACTGGTTCATTATTGATGGCGAAGATGAGAAGCAGCGCGACCAGCAATTTGCCCAGTATATCCTGAGTGCCTTGAAACATTGTCCGGATCATCCTGCCAGAGCCAAGGGAAGATGGAAACAGGCCAAGATTCCCGAGCAGTTAAAACATCCTTCCAAGACTCAAGCCCAGCCAGAAGATTACAAACCGGAACTAAAAAAATTAACCGCGAAGGTCGCCAAAGCCATGCGTTCCGATTCGCGTAATGTGGTGATTCTGTTTGAAGGTATGGATGCTGCCGGCAAGGGCGGCGCAATCAAGCGAATTGTCAAAAAACTCGATCCACGTGAATATGAAATTCATACCATTGCTGCACCAGAAAGATTTGAGCTGAGCCGTCCCTATTTATGGCGCTTCTGGACCAAGCTGCAAACTGATGATGATATCTGTATTTTTGACCGTTCCTGGTATGGGCGGGTATTGGTAGAACGGGTAGAAGGATTGGTCAGTGCGGTGGAATGGCAGCGTGCTTATGATGAAATTAACCGTTTTGAACAGAGTCTGGTCAAGCATCAAACAGTGATTGTGAAAATCTGGCTGGCAATCTCCAAGGACGAACAGGCAGCACGTTTCAAGGCGCGTGAAGATACACCGCATAAGCGTTTTAAAATTACCGAAGAAGACTGGCGTAACCGGGAGCGCTGGGACGACTATCTGAAAGCGGCAGCCGATATGTTTGAACATACTTCGACCGAGGAAGCGCCCTGGCATATTATTGCGACCGATGATAAGAATACCGCGCGGGTCGAGGTGTTAAAGGCTATTTTAAAACAGCTTCAGGCAGAATAATCTGCCTGAAGTAAGAGTGTCTAGAGGGCTGCAAAAATTCAGCTCACCCGGATTTTAACCTTGCGCCACCTGTTTTTGCTGGATATTTTTAGCTGCACGGTAGCATTCCTCTACATGTGCTTCAGCAATCTTTTTCATGACAAAATAGCCCAGACTTGCCGCCACCAGTTGGCCGCCCAGCGGAATGAATTTTGTGACTTGCTTTGTGATCACTTTCGCTGCAACATTGTTCAAAGATTTTTTAACTGCCGTACGTGCGACCACCAGACCAGAAAATTCTACGCCGCGTTTACGCAACTCATTCCAGTGCACCTGACGGGTTTTTGGATCATAGACACTGATCTGGTCAGGCGCCAGGCCGAAGCGGGCATTGATCTCGGGAATCAATTGCGACAAGATACCGATATCAATGACCACGTCCATAAACGGCACTGGAATAACCGCAGCACCGGCAGAATAATAGGCGCGTTTTTTGGTGAGTTCCAGGCACTCGGCGCGGATTTGTTCTAAATCTAGGCTCGGATCGAGACGTTCAGGAATTTTATCTAATTTCATGGGCACTACCTAAGCTCTATGTTGTTTTTTTCTATTCAAGCATCTTTAAGATGCTTTTTTCAAAGAAATTTTTCGACTGAAGTGTGGTTTTAAAGTGTCATAGAGCGCTCGGGATGTATAGTAAATAATCTTTATCGTTTTGTAGTAAAAACCACATTCAGCAGTTCAGGGGAACCAATGGCCATTCATGTTATTCAGAGTCAACGTATTGATGTGCTTTTGGATAGTATGCTGCGTATTGTCAACCAGACTGCCCGGAATCCATTTGAGGTGTTACAAACCCGGCACTTTATTGTGCCATCTCCGGCAGTAGAAACTTGGCTGACCCAGAAAATTGCCGAGAAAAAAGGTATTAGCGCCAATACCCAGTTTCATCACCGGATTCGCGCCTTTCAATGGACTTCCTATCAGTGGGTATTGAATGCGCCTAAAGAAGTGGAGCAGGTCCGTGAAGCCAATATTCCGCGCATTATCATCAAATGGCGCGTGTTTCAGGCGCTACGAAAATGCATTCTGCCTGAACAGATTCCTTTAGACGTCGATCATCCGCTGTATTCTATTGTGAAGCGGATTTATGACAGTGCTGACCGGCTGGAGCAGGGTACAGAGAAGCAGCTGAAAAAACAGAGCATGCTGTACTGGGTAGCCGAGCAGGTGTCGCGTTTGTTTAGCCATTATATGGATTATCGCGGTTATTGCGCGCGTAACTGTCCTCCAAACAACTGTAGTTGTCCGAGTAACTGGTTAGAGTCCTGGGGGCAGGATATTGCGCTCGATATCGAGCAAATGATCTATAGCCCCAAAGATGAAAATGGCCATGAGATGCAGGTGGCGGATTTTGTCAAGATTCAGGCGCGTGAACTGGAAGCCTGGCAACGCTGGTTGTGGCAGCATGTATTTCAGGATGACTATGCCAAAATCCTGGAGATTGAACGCCTGTATTGGGAGCGGCTGGAGAATGCAGAAACCCGCGCCCAGGCTCTAAAACGACTACCGGCCCAGATTGTGGTATTTAGCCTGCTAGAACTGCCACCCAGCCAGCTGGATTTTTTACGCCGTCTGGGGCAATACATTGATATCTATATTTTTCACTTCAACCCCTCGCAGGAATACTGGGCCGACAGTGTCGATCCGGACTGGAAAGCCAGGTTTGATTTGCAGCGGGAAGAGCGCTTTATTCAGCGTTTTGAAAAGACCCGTCAACGTAAACCGAATGATGCGGAAATAAAAGACTTCAGGATCAAGCAGCTGAACTTTAATGCCGAAGACCGGGAATCGCGGCATCCGCTTCTGACCCGATTCGGCAAGCAGGCACGGGATCATTTTTCTCTACTCTCTAAACTGTCTTCGGGGGAAGAGGGTCTCTGGGCCGATGTCTTTGTCGATGAATATCAAAATAAACTGCTGGCCAAAATCCAGTCAGATATTCTGTATTTACTCGAGCCTGAACAGCATCAATATGCTTTAAGCCCTGACGATGATTCTGTACAGATTCATGTCTGTCATTCTTCATTACGTCAGCTGGAAGTCCTCAAAGAACAGCTGATTCACTGGCTGGTTCAAGGCACTGAAGAAGCGCCGCGTCAACCAAGTGATATTCTGGTGTTGACGCCAAGTCTGAAAGAACTGGAACCAACAATTCGCAGTGTCTTTGCGCCGCCACCGCGGGAGCGTGAAATTGGCAGCAAACGACTGCAGAAAGATAACCTGTATTTACCGATCCAGATTGCCGGAGTGTCGCGTCTGGATGTCAGCAATGCCTGGCGCGCGGTACTGGGCCGGATTCAGTGGGTACGTCGCCGTTTCAGTATTGAGGACTTTGCCGACTGGCTCAGCCTGAATGCGACCCAGCAGTATTATGGTCTGGACTATAGTCAGGTAGAACGGATGTTGCAGTTGCTGACAGATGCTGGCTTTAAACGTGGACTGGACCAGCAGCATTTACAGCAAAGCCTCAGCGCAGGCGATGAGGATTACCGGTTTAGCTTTAAATTCGCCCTGGACCGTCTGGCGTTGGGTCTGGCGATTCCTGAACATACCCTGTTTCAGGACACCTTGAGTTATGCCAAGGTTCTGACCAGTGATTTTCCCTTGATATCCAACCTGATCCGGATTTATCAAGATCTGGTAGAGCGCCGTGACTGGCTGACTTTACATGAAACTGGACAACGCACGCCAGTCAAAACCTGGCTGGAATATCTGCGCGCCGATCTGAATGAATTTCGTGACGCTGGAGTAGAATCGCTCAAAACCGTTGCCGAAATTATCGACAAGCAAATGCGGATGCTGACCTTGGCCGATTATCATGACCAGGATGATCCGCATGCCAGTCAGGAACTGGTGGCACTCAGTCTGCCTCTGCCTTATGTGCTGGAAGAAATTCAGAATACCCTGGAGATGCAGCTGGATCAGGCCGAACCGACCGGACAGATTACTTTTAGCCAGATTGGTCAGATCCGGCCATTGCCTTATAAACTGGTGGTGATGCTGAATCTGGATAGCGGTAAATTTCCGAGCCGTAATCAACAGGTTCCGTTTGACCTGATGCGCAGCCTGAAGCCGCAACTCGGTGACCGTTCCCGTCTGGATGACGAGCAGGGCGCCTTTCTGGATGCCTTGCTGCTGGCACAGGAAAATCTATGGCTGTTCTATAATGGCTTTGATCTGGAGGATGGTGAGGCTCGTGATCCATCCACTGCCTTGCAGGAACTGGTTCAGCATATCGCGCTGATCTGCCAGTCTGAACAGCCGGATGCCGAAGTCGATCCGATGGTGGATATTCATGGTCTATCGGTCGCTCAACATATCCAGCAGCTTTATCATGTACATCCCTTACAGCCTTTTGATCCAGCCGGATTCGCAGATATGCAGACACCACGTTATCAGGATCAGTGGTTTGCAGTGGCAGAATATATCCGCAGCGCCGAAGGCAAACGCAGCAGCTGGATTAATGCACATTATCCGGCACTAGAACAAAAAGAAATCCGGGTACTCAAAGGTGATGAATGGATCCGCGATATGATTTTCCCGGCACGTCTATTCCTGAAAAGTGTCGGGGTTTCCACGATTCGCTATGCCGATTTGCCGAGTTCCCGGGAACCCTTATTATTGAACAAGCTGGAACAGTATCAGGTGCGGGATTTCCTGTTACAACAAGAGCAGGAGATTGAGCCAAACCTGATGCTAGACCGTTTGCCGGTGGGCAAAACCCAGCAAGCCACCTGGCTGGGCAGCCAGCAGGAACAGCAGTTATTGCAAGAACGTTTGCTACAGTTGGGCAAAGAACTGACGCCAGTCACCCAACAATCCCTGCAGTTCAGTCCTGAACTGATCATTCATATAAACGTGCCTCAGGTTCCACACAGCAGCTACTGGCTGAGTATGCAATCCTCTTCGGCCTCGGAAAAACGCCGTGCCCAGATCTGGCTGGAGTATCTGCTATGGCTGGCTTACTTGAATGACGATGCACGCTCACCAGAACTGGAGCGCATTGTCATTTTCAGTAATAAAACCCTGAAGTTTTCTGGCTTGAGTTCGAGCAAGGCACATGAGTATTTGCAGCTCTGGTTAAAGGCCTGGGAAATTGGTCAACAGCAGCCGCTGGTCTTGCCGGCAGAATTACTGATGAAAAAAGAGTGGCAGTGGGCCGAGAATGAACAGGGTAAAATGACCATTGTGGAAATGCAGGAATTGTTGGAAGCCTGGAACAACAGTTATAGTCCTAAAACAGCTAAGCCATTGACTTCGAATGAATCTAGTGTCTTGCATCAGGATTGGCAATTTATTTTGCAAGATCAGGATCCGGATCTGGCCTTGCAAAACTGCTGTCATGATTTTGCCCATGGCCTGTATGCACCAATTCATCAACATCTGGAATGGGTGAAATAGCCGTATGACTTTCTTAAAGCAGCAGACGCAAACAGCCATTTCTACCAATCCGATTCAGGACATGAAGTTTCGGGGCCTACACTGGATTGAAGCCTCGGCAGGCACCGGCAAGACCTATACGCTATCCAGTCTGATGGTGCGGATTTTTCTGGACCAGTATTATCCGCATCAGGTGATTGCGACGACATTTACCCGTAAGGCCACGGCTGAACTGAAAAACCGGGTACGGCTTCGCGTCGAGGAAACGCTGGCTTATATCCAGCGTCATCAGCAGCTCAATTCAGTTGAAATCGCAGCAAAAATCCAGAATGAAACCGATCCTTTATTTCAGCAGGTACTGAAAGATTATGGTTCACGGCTGGATTATGCCCGTCGCCGTTTACGTCTGGTGCTAAACCAGCTGGATGAACTGTTTGTCGGCACCCTGGACAGCTTTAGCCAGAAACTGTTACGTGAATTTGCCTTTGAAAGTGGCAAGATTGAACGTGCAGAACTGACCGAAGATCAGGATCTGTATATTCAGCAGCTGATTCATGATGTGCTGCGTGACTGGATTCAGCAGCAGCCGCAATATATGGTCAATCATCTGTATGTTCAAAATCTGCTGAAACCGGTGGAGCATTATACCGGGCTGGTGCGTGATGCCCTGAATTTCAGCAAGCAGCATTTCCGCAAGATCGAACTGGCTGAATGTGACCTGAACAAATTGGAAGCCTGCATCAGTCAATTAGTGAGTATTCAGGAGCATGATCTTGCCGTCATGCGGCGTTATTGTCAGGAAAGTCCGAAGTATTTTCACAAGAGTTTTTTGACCAAGTTAACCGAAATTTGTGAAAACTTTATGACCTGGAGCGCAGCCCTGAAAAATCAGGGTGGCATGAGTTTCTTTGATGCTGAATTGCAGCCGATTTTACTGAATCTGTGCCATTTGCGCCGCAAGAAAACCGATTTCCAGCCGACCACTCAGGTCTTTAACAAAAGCTGTCCGGATGCAGAGCAGCAGCTGATTTTGCAACATAGTCTGATCGTGGCAATTGATGCGCTGTGTGAGGTCAAACAGTATCTGGATGAGCAGCTGCAACAGCTTACGACCTATCTGGAATTTCATATTATTCAAAGTGTGCAGACCCGTTTGCCACAAACCTTGCAGCAGCAGGGTGAAACCACTTTTTCCCAGCAAATTCGTACATTGGCGGAAGCATTGCAAGGCCAGCAGGGACAGCGTTTTGCCCAGTTTGTACAGGCACGTTATCCGCTGATTCTGGTCGATGAATTTCAGGACACCAATCAGGATCAGGATGATTTGCTGGCCAAGATCTGGCGTGATGCCAACCGGGTGCAGTCCGGCTGCATGATTATGGTCGGTGATCCGAAACAGGCAATTTACGGTTTCCGTGGCGGCGATATGCTCACCTATAACAAGGCACATGCCGATGTGCTGCATAAACAGGGCCGCGAATATACCCTGATGCAGAACCATCGGTCAGTCAAACCACTCGTAGAAGTGGTTGATGCGCTGTTCCAGCGGCAAATGGATTTTGGCGAACAGGTGCAGTACACCTTGATTCAGGCCGGTAGTCGCCCGCATCCAGATCTGGTCGATATGGGCAGGATCAACCCGCAGCCTTTACGATGGATTCAGCTAGGTGAATCGGACCTGGAGGCAGACCAGGTGGCCTGGAAAATCCGTGCATTGCTGAATCAGTCTGCCCAGCAGCAACTGTACTTTCAGCAGCAAGAGCATCAGCAAAGCCTGAGCGCAGATGATATTGCCGTGTTGGGATTTGGGCATTTTGCTCTGGAACAGGTGAAGCAGCGTCTGCAACGTATGGGTATTCCCTGCTATAAAGAATCCAAACAGAGCGTGTTTGCCAGTCCAATCGCTCAGGATGTCGCGGCAGTATTGACGGCGATCATGGATCCTTTCAATGAGGCCAAGGTCAAGCGGGCTTTACTAACTCGTCTGCTGGGCTTCAATCTGAAAAAACTGATTGATTTGCAAGGCCAGAGTGAAGGCCTCAGTCGCTATATTGCGGATCTGGATATCATTCGGGAAATGTGGTTTGAGAAAGGCTTTTTGACCGCCTGGAATTATGCACTGAACCTGTTTCAGGTCTGGACCAATCTGGTGGCCAGTCAAAGTCTGGACAATGAGCGGGTGGTGGTCAATTTGCGCCATCTGACCGAGATGCTGAGCCAGCAGAGTGAATATTATCAGGGGGCGCAAAAACTCTATCACTGGTATTTGCGCCAGCTTCAGTCACCTTCAGGCAAGGACAGCGAAAAAGAACGCAAGCTGTCTGGGGATCATGGGGTGCAGCTGATGACCATTCATGCCTCCAAAGGGCTGGAATTTAAAGTGGTGTTTTTATTGGGAGCAGATGCTGCTTTTGATGTGAATAAAGGCAATCTGAATTTTTCCCTGTCTGCGTCTGAACAGGACAACATTCTGGAACAATCCCGGGTGATTGCAGTCAATCACAAGAATTTGCATGAGCAGGCGATTCTGCAGAATGCAGCGCGTAATGCTGCCGAAAACCACCGGCTCTGGTATGTGGCGCTGACCCGTGCCAGTCACCGGGTATATGCCATGCTGCAGGATCAAAACGCACAGTCCGATTCGGGGCTGGCCTTCTGGCGTGGTCAGGGAGATCAACTGTTTCAACATGCTTTAAGTCTGGTCGAGCCGCCTCTGTCTCAGGAGCCACCGCGCCTGGTCGAGCAGTCGAACCATCATCAGGTCGACATGCGGGCGCAACCTTTGCCAGAGCGGCAGTTTTATCCGCGAACCAAAACCAGTTTTACGGCTTTGTCACAGCATCAGCTACATGGACATATCTTGCAGGACGATCTGGTCACGGCTTATGAACAGCCCGACAGTGCTGCCGATGAAATTCATTTTACCGGTCTGGAAGAACAGCCAGCAGCTGTGCCCCTAGACTGGATTAGGCTGAATTTTCCTAAAGGCACCGTAGCCGGAACATTCTTGCACAGCATTTTTGAACATATTGATTTTCAGGACAGCAGTTACTGGAATCTGGAAATCCGGCGCCGTTTTAAAAATACCGCACCGCAAATCTGGCAGGAACTGAAAGAAAAATTTGAACAGGCTTTTCATATACGTAGTGTACTAGAACAGGCTTTTTCCCTGCATTATCAGGCCGCTGTGGTGAATCTGCGAACCCTGTTTCAGGCCACAGCTCAGGCAGATTTCAAAGCCGAGGAATTGCGTCATAGTATGCAGCGCGTATTGTCCAGCCTGAACTATAAGTTATTGACCGGAATTCGCCTGCATGACCAAAGTGAAGTTTATCGCCAGCAATGGCAGCAGATGTTTCACTCGGCACAACAGCTCGAGCGTTCAGCTCTGCTGGAATTTTTAAGTCAGTTTAGGGTGTATTTTGATGGGCTGGAGGATGACTCCTTTATCCAGTTTTTTGAACAGGAAGTGGCCCAGCTC
This sequence comes from Acinetobacter lwoffii, assembly GCA_013530545.1. Classification (GTDB taxonomy): domain Bacteria; phylum Pseudomonadota; class Gammaproteobacteria; order Pseudomonadales; family Moraxellaceae; genus Acinetobacter; species Acinetobacter lwoffii_G. The sequence continues at coordinate 2,600 of SPVA01000019.1, read as the reverse complement.
ACAAGCCCTGCAAGCACTGAATTGCTGAATGTGGACAGTATTTTCCAGACTGCTTTTGAGGGATTGCTGGACGAAATTACAGAAGATATTTTGCTGAATCTGATGCATGACTGGGTACATGACATTCTGGCTACTCCGATTCGGGCAGATTTTGCCTTGGCGCAGCTGGAGGTTAAACAGTATCTGTCAGAATTTCCTTTTTATCTGTCCTTGACCGATGCCCCTTTGCAGATTCGGCAAATCCATCAGCTTTTTCTCGAACATGACATGGTCATGAGCGATTTTAATGAGGCCAAATCGGCGCGATACCTGACCGGTTCCATCGATCTGGTGTATTTCGATGGCCAGCGCTACCATATTGCCGATTATAAAAGTAACTTCCTCGGACCTGATCAACAGCACTATAGCGCTGAAGCCATTCAGCAGAATATGAGTCAGTCCAGTTACTGGTTGCAGGCCGCTTTGTATCTGGTGGCGCTGCATCGGTACCTGAGTGCCAATATGCAGACTTATTCGATTCAGCAGCACTTGGGCGGCGCGACCTATCTGTATTTACGTGGGATGAAGGGACAGGTCCAGCAAGGAGCCTATCATTGGCAACCGGACTCTGAATTTATAGAAAAACTGGATCAAATATTGGGCTATTTTGAGCAGAAAAAATCAGCATGATTTTGCGATTTTATAAGATATATAGAGATTAAACATGAAATTATCCTGTGGATAACTTTGAGGATAACTGTGTGGAAAATGAGCAGAATCACGTGTCACAGCAACATTCCGATTTAATGGCCTGGATTGACTATCTGTGCCAGCCGCCGTTTAGTACGGCTACATTTGATCCGGCAGCAAAAATCTTGATCCAGCAATTACTTGAGGCGATGCAGGCGGGGGATAGCTGTATCGAGGTTGAGCCTCAGCAGGTTGCCTTATTACATAATCTGGTTCTAGACCGCCGTCAGCAGAGTGCAGGAATTGCACCATTTATTTTTGCAGATCAGCATTTATATCTGTACCGCTACTGGCAGCTAGAGCAGGCGGTAGCTGCACATATTGCTCGGATTAAAGCCCAACCGGTGGCCGCCATTGATTTATCTGAACGTGATCGCAGCCTATTGTCAGATCCACAGCAGCAAAAAGCCCTGCATATGGTGGCGCAGCAAGCCTTAAGCATTATTACCGGCGGTCCGGGGACTGGTAAAACCTATACGCTGGCACATATGATTGCGGTCCTGCATGAGGCAATGCCAAATATCCGGATTGCCATGGCAGCGCCTACGGGAAAGGCTGCACAGCGAATGAAAGAAGCGCTGCAAAAAGCCTTGCATAGTGAAGCTCTACAACAGTTTGAGCTAGAAGCATTAAAACAGTTACAACCGGTGACCCTGCATCGCTTACTAGGTCTGGGTACTCGCGGACAGCCACGCTTTCATGCCAAACAACCTTTGCCGTATGATGTGATTGTGGTCGACGAAGCCTCGATGCTGGATTTGAATCTGTCACAGATGTTGCTGGCCGCCGTACCATCTCATGCACGGCTGATTTTACTCGGTGATGCAGACCAGCTCGCCTCTGTGGATGTCGGAACGGTACTGGCAGATTTACAGCAAGTAGCGACTCTGGAGGATAACCGGGTCAATTTAATCACCACGCGGCGTTTTGCGACTGGAGCCAGGATTGGCGCAATGGCGGAGTTTATCCAGCAGAATCATCAGCCTTCTCACGTCTTGCAGAAATTTGAGCAGCAGATTGTGGCAGCCAGTGAGTTACAGGCGATCGATTTGGATCAGGTGAAGATCGACCAGTTGCAGTTACAATACCTGCTCGCTGGTGCCGAACAGACCGCGCATAATTTGAATCAGTATTATGACCAGCTGATGTATGGTTATCAGGCTTATGTACAGGCCATAAAAACAGAACGAAACTCAGCTGATTTTGAACACTATGTGCAACAGGTGGTCAAAACTTTTGATGATTACCGTATTTTAACGGCAATCCGTTCTGGTGATCTGGGGCTGCTCAAGATCAATCTACAGATTGAGCAACGTTTTCTAGCAGCCCAAGGTCAGTTGAAACAGGGCGACTGGTATGTCGGACGACCCGTCATGATGAGCTATAACGACTATCAGTTGGGCCTGGCCAATGGTGATATTGGTATCTGTTTTTTACGTGAGCAGTCTGGTCAACGTCAGTTTGAAGTGTATTTCCCGAGTCTGGAAAAATGGGTATTAGCCACCCGTTTACCTAAAAGTATTGAAACCGCTTTTGCGCTGACCATTCACAAATCTCAAGGTTCAGAATTTTCCCATACGGCCGTGGTGCTGGATCAATATGCAAAAAATTTATTGAGCAAAGAGTTGATTTATACTGCAATTACTCGAGCCAAAAAAGTGGTCAGTTTACTGGTGGATTGTGATGCTTTTACACAGGCACTTTGTGTCAGAACTACCCGGAAAAGTGGTTTGGGCCAAAAAATCATTGAACAATCTAGTAATTTAATTGGCAAAAATAATCAAATCTTGTAGGTAAAAGCTTACAAGGATTCAGGAAATTGACGCATAGAGCTTTTGCTCAGTTTTTGAGAAGATTGGTTCTACAAAATA
>SPVA01000038.1 GCA_013530545.1 Acinetobacter lwoffii | reverse complement strand
CAGGGTGGCGAAAAAATTCATTTATATGGCCGTGTCGGTACCTGGCCACTGAAAAAAGCCATTCAGGAAGCGCAAATATTTCCTTGGGCTCGGCATACTATTCAAATATTAAGCACAGATAATGTTATGCTAGGCGTGTTTACCCCTAAAGGATTTTGGTTGGCCCAATCTGCATATTGTGAAGCAGGCGGATGGCTACCGATTTCAGTTTCTTCAACTTTAGAACTCAACGATGAGCATTGAACATGAGTGCAGCTTTAAATTGTAATATCTGTTTTATTGGTGGCGGTAATATGGCCCAAGCCTTAATTGGCGGTCTGATTTCACGTGGTTTGCCAGCAACACGTATTACAGTTTCTGATCCGGTCGAAAAAGTCCGTGCTTTATTGGCGGAAAAAGAAATTAATGTGACCGGGGATAATAGCGCTGCAATTCAGGATGCAGATATCGTTGTGTTGGCGGTAAAACCTCAGGTCTTGGCTCAAGTGCTGCAACCTTTAAAAGGTCTGGTTAATAATAAACTGATTATTTCCATTGTCGCCGGTGCGGAAATAGCTACATTGTCAGCATTGTTGGGGACAGAGCGTATTGTTCGGGTCATGCCGAACACGCCAGCATTGGTACAGACCGGAGCACATGGTTTATATGCTAATGCATCTGTAGAAACGAGTGATCGTGAGCTGGCAAGTCAGGTTTTGGCGTCGACCGGGCTGACCATTTGGGTCGAATCAGAAGCACAAATTGATGCAGTCACTGCAGTCTCGGGTTCGGGTCCAGCTTACTTTTTCTATATGATGGAAAGTATGATTCGTGCGGGTAAAAATTTAGGTCTGGATGAAAAAGTTGCAACTGCACTCACCTTGCAGACGGCTTTAGGGGCGGCACAAATGGCCATCACCAGTTCAAATACACCGGCTGAGCTACGTAAAAACGTTACCTCTCCAAATGGAACGACTCAGGCAGCACTAGAGGTGTTCGACCGCGCGCAAATTTCTCAGAATATTCAGGCAGCACTTGCTGCTGCGCAAAAACGCAGTCAGGAACTGGCACAAGAGCTCAGTGAAAGCAGCAAATCTTCAGTTTAATTTTTAGGAACGTTCAAGTATGGGTGCAAATTCTGCGCTAATTTTTGGCATTATCATTAACGTCGCGATTTTGCTCGTATTCTTCCGATTTTTAATGCAACTGGCAGCGGTCAGTCCTTACAATCCTGTGGTTCTTTCTACCGTGAAAGCCACTAAAATTGTAGATGTATTTGGTCGAATTTTCCCAACTTTGGCCAAAGGTCGAGTCAGTACTGCTGCTTTGGCATTACTGGTCGTGCTCTATCTGCTTAAAATTTTTGGCATGATGTATCTGTCAGGGGGGATGCCGAATGGGCCTGTCCATCTGATTATTCTGACTTTTGTTACCATGATGCAGGATCTTATCCGTTTCTGTCGTTATTTGATTTTCGCTACGATTATCTTAAGTTGGGTGGTGATGTTTACTCAGTCTCGTTCGCCTTATATTGAAGTCGTGCAAGAGCTGGCTGAGCCTTTACTGGCGCCATTCCGTCGTATCATGCCAAATATGGGGATGATTGACCTTTCTCCAATCTTCGCTATTTTAACTTTGATTATTATCGAAATGATTATGAACCAGGTGGCGATTGTATTGCTTACCGGTCTTTAATCGGATCCAAATAAAAAGGACGCTGAGGCGTCCTTTTTTATTTGCTCCTCCCTTTAGAAAAGGGAAGTTGGGAAGGATTTGTTAAACTTCCCAAACGGTGAACAAGTTTTAATCGCAGTACAAGAAGATGGGATATTAACCTCTCCCTAACCCTCTCCTGAGAGGAGAGGGGATACCTTTAAAATAATATTGGTTTTCACTCTCTCTCCCAGAGGGGGGGAGGGCTGGGGTGAGGAAACCCTTTAATGCGCCTCATCCCAGTTTTTGCCTTTACCCACTTCTACCACCAATGGTACAGAAATCTGCAATACCGATTGCATCACTTCAGCCAGTTTAGGTGCCAGTTCATCGGCAATGTCTTCATCGACTTCAAACACCAGTTCATCGTGAACTTGCAGCAGCATTTTGGCCTGATCTTTCGGCAACATCTTGTCGACTTCAATCATCGCCATTTTAATGATATCCGCAGCTGAACCTTGTAGCGGGGCATTAATCGCAGCACGTTCTGCCGCTTTACGCACCATCATATTACGGGCATCGATATCTGGAGTATATAAACGGCGTCCGAGCAGGGTTTCAACAAAACCCTGTTCTAATGCGACCTGACGGGTACGTTGCATATAGTCATAAATGCCCGGATAACGATGGAAATACTGCTTGATATAATCCTGTGATTCCTGACGGGTAAAGCCCAACTGACGGATCAAACCAAATTCGGACATACCGTAAAGTAGCCCGAAGTTGACGGCCTTGGCCTGACGACGCTGGTCATTGGTCACTTCTTCCAAAGGAATGCCTAGAACTTCAGCTGCGGTACGGCGGTGTACATCCTGACCGTGAATAAAGGCATCTAGCAAGGCTTCATCCTGAGATAAATGAGCCATGAGACGCAATTCAATTTGTGAGTAATCGGCTGCCAGCAAAACACGACCTTCCGGTGCCACAAACGCCTTGCGGATTTGACGGCCAATTTCGGCACGAATCGGAATGTTCTGCAGGTTTGGATCAGTCGATGATAAACGGCCAGTTGCAGTCAATGCCTGATGATAACTGGTATGCACACGGTGGGTATCAGGATTGGCCTGTTTGCATAAGCCATCGGTATAGGTACTTTTCAGCTTGGACAAGCCACGATATTCTAGAATCAGCTGGGCAATCGGATGTTCAATTTTTTCCAGTACACTTTCACTGGTACTGTATTGTCCGGTGGTGGTTTTTTTACCGCCTTTTAGACCCAGCTTTTCAAATAACACTTCACCGACTTGTTTAGGTGAGCTGACATTAAAGCTTTCCCCTGCAATTTCCATGATCTGGTTTTCCAGATTTTGCATGGTGTTGGAGAATTCGCCCCCAAGCTGATCCAGAAAAGCCAGATCCAGTTCGATGCCGTTTTCTTCCATTTGTGTCAGTACACGTGCGACCGGAACTTCAATATTATGCAGAATATTCACCAGTTCAGGGTGTGCCTGCAATTTGCTGCTCAAGACTTCATAAAGGCGATAGGTGACATGTGCATCTTCTGCGGCATAATGTGCTGCAGTTTCAAGTGGAATCTGGTTGAAGGTCTTTTGTTTAGCACCTTTACCGGCCACTTGTTCATAAGTCGTGGTCAGATGACTCAAATACAGACGGGCCACATCATCCATGCCATGACGGGTCGCGACAGAATTCAGGACATAGGAAGCCAGCATGGTGTCGAAATACCAGCCTGCCAGATGAATACCATGATTTTCCAGTACATGTGCATCATATTTCAGATGATGACCAATTTTCTTTACAGACTCATCTTCCAGAATTGGTTTGATCTGCGCCAGAATTACTTCACGATTCAGCTGTTCCGGTGCGCCTTCATAATCATGTGCCAAGGGAACATAGTAGGCATCTTGCGCATCGAAGGCGACCGAGAAACCGACAATCTGTGCAATACGATAATCCAGACTGGTGGTTTCGGTATCAAAGGCAAAACGTTTTTCGGTACTTAAGCGTTCAAACAGTGTGTCCCAATCTTGTTGGTTTAATACCGTGTGATAGGTGGCTTGTCCTAACTGGTCATCACTGCTGGTCACAGACGCATGGTCTTCCAGAGGTTCTGGTGCTGTAACCGCTTTGGCGTTAATAGATTTTGCTGCTTGCTGGTAATTTGAATTATTCGGGTTGTTCGGGTGATCTAAGGACTGCAGCTGGTTACGGAATTCCAGCTCGGTGTACAAATGACGCAAGGTCTCGATATTTGGCTCACCCAGTTTTAAATCGTCATAACCAAAATTAAGATCCAGATCGATGACAATACTGGCCAGCTGATGGTCCAGTGCAATGCCATCGACATGTTCTTTAATATTTTGACCGACTTTGCCTTTGATCTTGTCGACATTTTCTAAAATGCCGCCGATCGAGCCATATTCAGTGAGCAGTTTTGCTGCCGTTTTGGCACCTACACCTGGCACGCCCATAATGCCATCTGATGCATCGCCCATCAGGGTGAGATAGTCAATAATCTGATTCGGCCAGACGCCAAACTTTTCAAACACACCGTCGACATCCAGCGGTTTTTCTTTAAAGCTGTCTTCCAGGGTGACTTTTTCGGTCACCAGTTGTGCCATATCTTTATCGCCCGTAGAGATCAGCACCTGATGTCCCATCGCCTCGGCACGTTTGGCCAGTGTCCCAATAATGTCATCGGCTTCGGCGCCCGGTAAGGTATGCAGCGGAATGCCCAAAGCGCGGATCAAGGCATGCAGATAAGGAATCTGTTCGGATAATTCCGTTGGCATGCTGGGACGGTCACCTTTATAAATCGGTGACAGCTCATGCCGGAAGGTCGGTTCTGGGGTATCAAAAATTACCGCCATATGGGTCGGTTGGGTCCGGCGCATCAGTTTTTGAATAGCAGAAATCGCACCACGAATTGCATTGGTATGTAAACCGGTTGACGTGGTTAATGGTGGCAGTGCGTGAAAGGCACGAAATAAAAAGTAAGAGCCATCGACCAAGACAAATGGTGGCATGTAATCAATTCCTTATTCAAAATACAGCGCTATTGTACGTGATTTTTACCGCGCTCGCTGAGACGAGTCTGAGTTTACAGCTTAGCGAATATCGG
>SPVA01000011.1 GCA_013530545.1 Acinetobacter lwoffii | reverse complement strand
CTGAACAGTACGAGGCAGCTCGCGACGCAGAATTTTTCCTACTGCAGACTTTGGTAATCCAGCCACAAACTCAATGTATTTGGGCAATTTATAACTGGTCAGTTGCTGCTTCAGATAAGTCATGACTTCATCTTGGGTGAGAGTTTCATCCTGTTTCACAATAAATGCCTTGGGTACCTGTCCAGACTTTTCATCATCAATACCAATCACTGCACATTCCAGTATTTTAGGATGTTTGGACAGTACGCCTTCCAGCTCATTGGGATAAACATTAAATCCGGACACCAGAATCATGTCTTTTTTGCGGTCCAGAATGATGATATAGCCTTGTTCGTCCATACAACCGATATCACCTGTCAGGAAAAATCCATCTTTGGTAAATACCTGTGCTGTTGCTTCCGGTTGCTGCCAGTAACCCTTCATCACCTGTGGACCACGTATGGCGATTTCTCCAGCCTGATTAAGCTCTACAGGTTTTCCTTCATCATTCAGAATCAGAATTTCAGTCCCTGCCAATGGCAAGCCAATCGTGCCACTAAATCGCCGGCTTAAAGGCGGGTTAAAAGTTGCAGTGGGTGAGGTTTCAGAAAGTCCATAACCTTCATAAATCTGGCAGCCTGTGACCTCATACCATAACTCTGCCGTATTTTTCAGAATAGATGCTCCCCCGCCGGTTGTGGTTTTTAGGTTTGAATGATCCAGTTCACGAAAACGTGAATGATGCGCCAAAGCATTAAACATGGTATTCACCCCGGGGAAAACGGTCGGTGGATGTTTCTGGTATTGATCCACCAAAGCATCCAGATCTCTCGGATTAGGAATCAGGACATTGGCGAAACCTCGGCTTAAACCATAACTGAACAGGCAGATGGTAAATCCATAAATGTGATACAGCGGCAAGGCACAGAATACATATTCATTTTCAGCGGCATAGCGGTCACCAAAATGGCTGATAAACACGGTACTGTTCTGGGCGATATTAAATAGAATATTGCGATGGCTCAGTTCTGCGCCTTTAGAAACACCTGTGGTACCTCCCGTGTATTGCAGAATGACCGTATCTTCCTGATACTGTACAGGCGGTTCAAAATCAATAATCTCTACCTGATTTATTGACTGCCTAAAGTCACAAAATTGTTTATCCTGATATTGTGCTGCCTGACTATAAATAGCACTTGGCTGCTCTTGAATAAAATCCAGCGGATGCGTTGAAATGACATATTTGAGTTGAGGACATTCATCTAGTGCTGTTAATTGCTCCAAAGTCTGTCCCAAGATAATCAAGGCTTCTGTACCTGAATCCTGTAGCTGATGATAGAGCTCGCGCTGGGTGTACATGGGGTTGACATTGACCAGCACATAACCCGCACGAATAATGGCAAAGGTCGCAATTGGATACTGAATAATATTGGGTAACATCACCGCAATACGGCTGCCAGCAGTCAGCCCAAGACTCTGTAAATAGCTTGCCAGTTTCTGGCTATAGACATCGATATCGTGATAGCTGAATTTACGATCCAGATAGATAAATGCAGTTTTATCCTGAAATTTCAGCAGATTCTCAGCAATTGTCGTGCTCAGGGTTTTCTCAGGATCTGGCCGGGTAAACTCCGGATTGATATTCCACTTTTTATATTCTTCCATCCATAGTTGACTGCTCATGACTATACTCCTGTCCTGGATTTACATTTATTTGTATTATTTAAACCATAAGATTTTGATTTTAATTACATATTTTTAAACCACTTTCTGCTGTCTCGATTCAACATACTGATAGTGATAACCGCTACGAATAAAATGCTGATTTTTATCCCTAAATGAATGAGCATAATCCGGCCAGACCAAAGTCAGCTGGCGACTGACCGGGTCCAGATACCAGCTTTTACAGCTTTCCGATAACCAGACACTACCTTGCGAAAGCTGCTGTAGATCCTGCATATAGCTATTTTCAGCCTCTTGATCTGCTTCAAAGACCTGAATCTGTTCCTGCTCAAAAAACTGCAAGGCATCCAGTACCAGATCAAACTGGGTTTCCAGAAAATAAAGCGCTGAATTATGCCCACTGCCTGTATTTGGCCCATTCAGAATGAACAGGTTTGGAAAGTTGTGTACGGTCGTTGACTGATAACCCTGCATACCGCTGGACCATTGCTGCTCCAGGCTTAAACCCTGTTTACCTACCACCTTTGCGGCATAGGGTGGACGCGCTGCTTCAAATCCGGTGGCAAATACGATGATATCTGAAAAAAATCTATTTCCAGCCTGACTTAATACACCGTCTTTCGTAACTTCTGCCAATGCTGAGTCTTCAAGTGTGACATGCGGTTTTAAAAAGGTTGGATAATAATCATTAGAAAGTAATAAGCGCTTACAACCAGGTTCATAATTCGGCGTGAGTTTGTGCTGTAATTCAGGATCTGAAATCTGATGTTTTAAGAATTGCAGGCAGTTTTTCTTGACCCGCTCAATCTGGCTTTTCAGATTACGGCGCTGGGCAAAATTGTATTCATTGCCCCAAAACAAGGAATGTCTTAAGGCTGACATACTGTCCGGATCTTTGCGGAAAAGCTGTTTTTCTGACTCAGAATAAGGTCGGTCTGGTCGGGGCAAAATATATGGTGCACTACGTTGCAAGACGGTCAGGTTTTTTGCTGTTTTGGCAATTTCCGGCACAAGCTGAACGGCTGAAGCCCCTGAACCCACCACAACGACATGCTGGTTCTCCAAACTTATCTGATGATTCCAGCGTGCTGAATGCATGACTTGGCCTTCAAATTCTTCCAGCCCCGGAATTTGCGGGAGATGCTCATCGGCCAGATGCCCGGCTGCTGTAATTAAAAATTCTGCCTGATAAACACCTTTAGAGGTTTGTACTTCCCAAATGCGCTCTTTAGCATCCCAGCGGGCTTTTTCCAGTTGAGTCTGAAAATCGATATGTGGCCGGATATTTTCCTGATCACAGCATTGGATTAAATATCGCTGAATTTCTGCCCCTTGCGGAAACACACGTGACCAGTCCGGATTTTTAATAAAAGAGAAAGAATATAAGTGGGAAGGTACATCACAGGCGACCCCTGGATAGGTATTGTCACGCCAGGTGCCGCCCACTTCTGCTGCCCGTTCAATGATTTTAAAATCGTGGATGCCCTGTTGCTTAAGGCGGATTGCCATGCCTAAACCACTAAATCCGCTACCTACAATTAGAATCTTGCTGCGCTGTCCTTGGGCTTGCATTATTTTTCTCCTTTTTTAAGGCATCATGGGCTGGATTTTTTGATTCGCCGGATACTGCTCTGGATGCTGGCTAAACAGGTTGATCAGTTGCACCACTTCCGCTGGCGCTTCAATATGAATCGCATGTCCCGAAGAAATTTCGATATAGCGGCTGTTCTGAATTGAAGCAAAGAGTAATTTTGCTTGCGCTAATGGCACCATACGGTCTTCACGGCAGGCCACAATCAAGGTCTCCGCAGAAATATCCGGCAGGATGGCAGTAATATCAATACGATAATTCAGTTCACGCTGTTTGGCTGCATCTTGGGAAGGTTTGACGAAACGTGCCAGATCGAGCACCTGTTTTTCAGAACGGGCTGACAGATAGTCATCGCTATACAGGCAATAATTCACGAAATGTGGCAATGCAGCAGATTGATCATTAAATAGCTGTTGCCAGATCGTGGTTCGTAGTTGTTGCACCGAACTGGTTTTTGCCCAACCGGCTAACAGAATCAAACGTGCCACGCGCTGTTTAAGACTTGCAGCTACTTGTGCAGCAATCACGGCACCGAGTGAATAACCCACCACAGTAATAGCTTCATCTTCTTCAACTGCATGCTGGATCAGTGCTTCAACTTGCTGGCTAAAATCAGTCACTGCCAGATCGGCTTTATCCGGGGTATGCAAATCAAGCGATAAAACCCGCTGATGAATACCGAGCATGGGGAAAATATAGCTGAAATGCTTGTCGGTATTTCCACCTGTGCCATGAATCAGAATAATGGTGGGATATGAGGATTTCTGTCCGACTTCATGATAAGTGAGTTGTAGATCACCATAAGGACATTGTCGAGTAATCGTGTCTAAATCCATATAGACTCCTGATCTTGTTGTTTTATGGCCGATGCAATACTGAAAAGTATCCATCGATATTGAATTCTGTGCAGGATGAAAAAGTAGTAAGAAAAAAAAGACCCACGATCGAGAGATTGATCGTGGGTAAAAGGATTAATCGAATTTAAACTCTTCTGGTGTAAGCAGGAACAGGCTCTCACCACCGGCCTGAATATTGGCAATGTGGGTTGAAGTTCTTGGCAGAATACGTGCAAAGAAGAATTGTGCGGTTTTGATCTTCGCTGCATAGAACGGATCAGTATTGCCTTCATCAATCTTTTGCTGCGCCGTAATCGCCATTTTCAGCCATAAATACGAAGACACCACATAACCAGAGAAATATAGGTAATCGACAGATGCCGCACCGATTTCATTGGCAGACTGTTGTGCCTGCGCCTGAATCGTTTTGGTTAATTCTAGCCATTGCTCAGTCAGCTGGCTCACTTGTGCAACCTGCTGGTTAAACTGGGCATGTTGCTGATGTTCTTTTACAAAGCCCTGAATCTCATCCGTTAATGCAGTGAGCAGACCCAATTTTGAACCCAGCACTTTACGTGCCAGTAAATCGATTGATTGAATTTCAGTGGTGCCTTCATAGAGGCTGGCAATACGTGCATCACGGGCAATCTGTTCCATGCCATGTTCAGCAATATAACCGTGACCACCGAAAATCTGCATACCATGTTTAGCCGCTTCTATGCCGGTTTC